>CAYNWR010000342.1:0-3456 GCA_964400915.1 uncultured Burkholderiaceae bacterium | reverse complement strand
TTTTTGCCCTGCAAGCACTTCCGGTCCTCAGCCCCCTTGTCAGGGTGCCGATACTGAAGTAGGCTGAGGCATGGCTGAGAGAGGCGCCGTAGTGTCCGTTGAGGGGCTGTCCAAGGCCTTCAGCACCCCGGCTGTGGTGGGCATGCCGGTGGAGAAAAAGACCGCAAACACCACCAGCGACGCGCGCCCCCACAGCAGCTCCAGCACCAACAGCACCAGCAGCAACAAGGCCATGCTCTTGATGCGTGTGTCCCAGCAGGTGAGCGATGCAAAGAAATTCTGCGCCTCGCCGCGCTCGTGCCGGCGGCTCACGTCGTACAAGCCCATGGCCAGAAACGGCCCCACCAGAAAACACCCCGACACGATGGACATCGTGTATTCGGGCAGGTTGCGAAACACAACACCCAGCACCATCGCCATCACCCAGAAGCTCAGGCCGTAGAACAGGGCGGTCAGGGGTTGGGCCTGCATGTCGCGCCAGCCCCGTGCCAGCCAGCGCAGCGGGTCGGCCAGCGTGATGGGGTTGATCTCGCGCGTGCGCTGGCGCGCTTGCGGCTCGGGCTCCACCCAGGGCGTGTAGGCCAGGGTTTCGGTGGTGGCGGTGCCGGTGCCATTGCCGGGTGTGGCCTCGGCGGCCGGCTCGGGCGAGGCCGGTGGGACGGGTTGGTTGGGGTCGAGTGCGGCGTTCATGCGCAGCCATTCTGTGACGTAGCGCCGGGCTTGCCAATCATGGTTTTGGATATGCTCTGGGCCCAGCCAGCGAAAGACCCCCCACGTGCCGCCGTTCTTTGTCTCCAGCAGCAGCCGCGCCAACCGCCGCCGCCTGATGGTGTTTGTCGCCACCCTGCTCGGCGCCCTGGTGCTGGGCCTGGGCTGGAACTACTCGCGCCCCGCCATCTACCTGGCCAGCGCGCGCGTGCAGATCAACCCCGGCGCGGTGCAGACCGAAGCGGCCGTGAGCACGGGCGGCACCCAGGGCGCCAACACCTCCCGGTCGCTGCTGTCCGAGTTGCAGGTGCTGACCAGCAAACCGCTGGTGCAGACGGTGACCGACGCGCTGTCGCCCGGTTTGCTGCAGACGGCCAAAAGCCTGGGGCCCGACCCGATCGCCGCGTTGCAGGCCAGCCTGGAGGCCAAGGCCGCCGAAGGCACCGATGTGGTGGAGCTCTCATCGCGCGGGCCCGATGCCGATCTGGCCGCGTCGCTGGTCAACGGCCTGATCCTGGCCTACCAGAAACAACTGGAAGGCGCGTATTCGGCGGTGGCCAATGAATCGCTGGCGCAGATCAACGACGAGGTGGCCAAGCTTGAGGCGCGTGTGAAGGACAAGCGCGGGCAGCTGGAGGCGTTTCGGCTGCGGCACAACATCATCTCGCTGGAGCGCGAGGAGAACGATGCCCTGGGCCGTGTGAAGGGCCAGACCGAGGCACTCAACAAGGCGCAGGAGCGCGTGGCCCAGGCCGAGGGCAAGCTGGCCGCCGTGCAACGGCGCGTGCAGGCCCAGCAGCAGGCGGCCGTGCGCCCCAGCACGCAGCCGGCCAACACCGCGCGCACCGACCCCGTGCTGCAGGATCTGGAGCGCCGCGCCTCGGCCATCCGCGAGGAGCTGGCCGAGCTCAACCGCCAGTACACGCCCGCCTACCTGGACATGGACCCCAAAGTGCGCGCGCAGCGCAACCGCCTGGCCGAGCTGGAGCGCCAGATCGTGCAGCAGCGCCAGGCTGTCACGCAGACGCAGAACGTGGAGCAGCGCCAGGAGCAGCAGGTGGCGCGTGATCTGGCGCTGGCCGATGCGCAAGAGGAACTGAACGCCGCCCGCGCCGCAGCCGACCGCCTGCAGCGCGAGGTGGGCGCCAGCCGCGGTTCGCTGCATCAGTTTGCTGCGCGATTCAACGAATACCGCTCGCTCAGCGCCGAGCTGGCGCCGGTGGAGAACCTGCTGAAGGACGCCATGCAGCGCAAGGCGCGGCTGGAAGCCGGCGAGCGCGCGCGCCGGCCGTCGGTGCGCGTGGTGGAGTCGGCCGTGCCCCCGCGCGAGGCCTGGCAGCCGCAGTACACCCGCGACACCTTCATCGTGCTGGGCGCGTCGCTGGCGCTGGCCTTGCTGGCCATGTGGATCGTCGAGCTGTTCAACAAGGAAGACGTGCAGCCCACCATGGTGGTGGCGCAGCCTGTTACCGTGCGCAGTTTTGGGCCTGCCCCTGCGGCCGGACCGATGCTGGGCGCCGCCGGCGCGCCCGTGTACGACGCCCTGCCCGGTGCAAGCGCTGGTGCCCGCGTGGATCAGGCCATGGGCCAACTGGCCGCGCCGCTGAACGCCCCACGCGAGCTGCTGGCCGAAGAGCTGGGGCCGTTGCTGGACAACCTGTCGCCGGCCGGCCAGTGGGTGGCTCACCTGCTGCTGCGCGGCCTGAGCCTGGACGAAGCCCTGGGCCTGCGCGCGGCCCAGATCGACACCGAGCACCTGCTGATCCACATCGGCGACCCCGCCGCGCCCAGCCGCAGCCTGCCGCTGGATGCGGGCCTGCTGGCGCGGATTGCTACTATTTCAGGAGCTAATGCGCAAGAACTGGCGCTCGCCATCGCCGGAAAATCCTACACATCGACCGATTTCACGCGGGAGCTGCTCTATGCGGCACACGACGCGGGCTTGCAGGCGGCCGACGAAGTCACCCCGCCAGCGCTGCGCCACACGGGCGCGGCCCACCTGGCGCGCCAGGGCCTGAAGCTGGCCGAACTGGCCAAGGTGCTGGGCCCGCTGGATGCCGAACAGGCGCGCCTGTACAGCGCCCTGGCGCCGGCCGGTCGACGCTTGACGCTGGACGAGATCCCGCAGCGCCTGATGCCCGGTCTGGGCTGAGCGCGGGACGACGAGCGCGCGCCCCGCGCCTGTAGGGCGCCTGATCTCTGCCTGCACCCGCCAGGCGCTCGAGGTCTGCGCTCTCACGGCGCCGAAGCTTGTACCTGCACGGCGCCGCAGTGGGTGGCGGCTGCTGTTTGGGTCAGGGAACACGCGCGAGGTCGAAAACCGCCCCGATCGAGTCGGGTCGGTTTTTGTGTTGAAGCAAAGGACAGAGCCGCGCGCCTCCCTGCCCCAAGCCAGGTCCGCCACCCACCCCGGCACCGTGTGGTGAGGTCGGGCGAGGGGAACGAGGAAGCGGGAACAGAGGCCGGTGCACAAGCGGGTGTTGATGTCAGCGCGAACTGCACCAAAAACAATAGCAAACAACGTCCAACCGACGCTCGCTATCGGCCAAATTCGTTCAAATCGGCCTCAAAAAAGCCGGTTTCCCACCCTCCAACCCCACCAGTTGCCTTCGCACGGGCAGGGGACCTGGCTTTGGGCAGGCAGGCGCGCAGAACGGCCTTGGATGCATCACGAAAAATCACCCGACCACCGCGTCGGGTGATTTTGCTGGCCCGTGTGTTGCCTGACCAAAACAGCAGCCCCTGCCC
>CAYNWR010000341.1:0-3478 GCA_964400915.1 uncultured Burkholderiaceae bacterium | reverse complement strand
CGTGACCCCGAAAAGAGCCACCGAAAGGTGGCTCTTTTTTTTGCCCGGTCAATCGTTGGAATCGCGGATACTGGCTTGCAGACGACCAGCTTCTCTTCGCTTTTGCGACGCCTTTTGACCATGAGCCATCCCAAGCCCAAGCGCGCCACGAAGGACCAATCCGCCGAACCCAGCCGTCTGGCCAGCGCGCAGCCGCAAGCCCAGGATGGCGATCTGGCTGCGGCGTGGCAAGCGTTTACGGATGGAGACCTCAAGCGTGCGGAGCGCATGACCTCGCAATTGGCCAAGACCCACGCCGATCATCCACACCTGCTGTACCTGCGCGGCTTGATCGCCTTGGGCGACAACCGAATCAAGGCGGGCTTGGGCCTTCTCAATCGCGTCAAGGGAGCCCCCGAATTGTCTCTGCCTGTGGCCCTGGCCAAAGGACAGGCGCTGCTTCATCTGGGTCAGGCTTCGGACGCGATGAGCGCCTTTCAGGATGCGCTGTCCTACAAACCCGACGACGCCACGGCGCACTACTGGCTGGCGATGAGCCTGTTGGCTCAGGAAGACTTGGCGGCTGGGCGCCAGTACCTGCGTCGCGCGATCCTGCTCGAACCCGGTCTGGGAGCTGCTCACTACGAGCTGGGCGTGCTGTCCCTCGGTGCAGGAGACGGAAAAAGCGCATTGGCGGCCTTTGCCGCAGCACGGTTGGCCATGCCCGATTCGCCCCAGGTGCTCAACAACCTGGGCCTGGCGCAACAGATGTCCGGCGATCTGGCGGCAGCCATTCGCTCGTTTGAGCGGGCAATCGAGCTCAACGGCAACTACGCGGAAGCCTGGTTCAACCTCGGCGTTTGCCAGCGCGCCGAAGGACAGGCGGCGGCTGCGACGCGCTCGCTCGACAAGGCCGTTCTGCTCGCGCCCGAGTTGCGCAAGCACCTCAAGGCGCTCAACGCCACCACCCGCTGACAATTGGCGGTGAATCGATTCATCGTGGGCGCAAACGCGAACACCGATCAGGCAACCCTTCAGGCTTGGGTGGATGCGGGTGACCTTGCACGCGCCCGCCGGGCGATTGCCGCACGCCTGAAGGCCGACCCCAACGATGCGCTGTCGTACTTTTACAAGGGTGCCTGCCTCATGCGGGAGGAAAAGGCCGCGCAGGCAGCCGCCCAGTTTGCCAAGGCGATCGCCCTCAAGCCGCGCGATCTGCGCTTCCAGAACGCGAAGGCGGCGGCCTGCCTGGTGCAAGGCCGCGCCGAGGACGCGCTGCGCATCACCACGTCAGCGCTGAAACGCCGGGCAGAGCCGGATCTGGCGGTTCTGACCAACCACATCGCGGCGCTGGTGTTGCTCAAGCGCTACGGCGAGGCGTACGAGCCGGCCAAGCAATTGGCTCTGCGCGAGCCCGACCGGCTGCAGACGCGCACGCTGTTGGGCGCCGTGCTGCGTGGTGTGGGACGCCACGCGGAAGCCATCAGCTGGTTCGAGGCCGCGCTGGAACAAAGTCAAGGCGATGCTGGCTTGCGGGTGGACATTGCCACCTGTGTGTATGCCCTTGGCAATCGCGAAGCGGCTGACAAGATCCTGGCGCCGGTGCTGGCCCGCGACGCAACGGACCCATGGTTCTATTCAAGCCTGGGCATCCGCGCGCAGGAAGCCGCATCGCCCATGATCGCCTTGAAGTTCTTCAAGCGCGGTCAGGCACTTTTTCCGGATGATCTGAACCTGCTGGTCAATTTGGGGATCACCGTTCAGGCGCTGGGCAACCCGGGCGAGGCCTTGTTCTACCTGGAGCGGGCGCTGAAGGTGGACGTCCGGTGCGCACCGGCCTGGCATTTTGCGGCCATCTCGCATGCGAGCCTGCGCAACCGCGAAGCTGCCATTGCCGGTTTCGAGACATGCCTTGAGCACGATCCGCAATACACGGCGGCGATGACCCAATTGGCCTGGCATCGCAAGGATCAGGGCCGCATGGACGATGCCAAGCGCCTGTTGCGCGAGGCCATTGCCAAGGACCCGGACGAATTGCAGGCCTACCTGAACCTGTTCGGGTTTCTGCAGGAGGCAGGCGAACTCGACGAAGCCCAGTTGGTGCTGGACAAGGCCCGCAAGGCCGGGCACGAATCGCAGGCCTTGCGCCAGGCGCGCGCGAGTTTGCTGCTCAAACGCGGCGACATTCCCGGTGCCAATGCGTTGTACCGATCGATCCTGGTCGAGCAGCCCGAAAACTCGGATGCGAGCTCGGGCTTGCTGTTTTGCAGCAACTACGACCCGGAATTGACCCCCGACCAATTGGCGCAGGCCTATCGTTTGTGGGATCAGCGTTTTACACGCTGGCGGGCCCCGCCGGCCAACCACCGCTACAGCAACCGGCCCGACCCCGAGCGCCGGCTGAAGATCGGGTACGTGTCCGGTGATTTCAAGCAGCACTCGGTTGCCTTCTTTTCCGAGCCCCTGCTCGCGCACCACGACCACTCGAAATTCGAGATCTACTGCTATGCCAATCAGAAAGGGGGCGACGCGACGACGCATCGCTTGATGGGCATGGCCGACCAGTGGCGCTGGACGGTCGATTTGTCGGACGACGCGCTGGTGGAAATGATCCGCCTCGACGAGATCGACATCCTCATCGACCTGTCCAACCACACGGCCTACCACCGCCTGTACATGTTCGGTCGCAAGCCCGCACCGATCCAGGCAACGACGCTGGGCATGCCAACCACCACCGGGCTGTCTGCCATCGATTGGCGCATCACCGATGCCTGGATGGATCCGCCCGGCCTGACAGAAAAGCTGCACTCCGAAAAGCTGATGCGCATCGTCAGTGGCTGGTGTTACCGCCCACCCAACGAGGTCGCCGACTTGCCCGTGGCACCGGCGCCTGTGCTGCGCAACGGGTACCTGAGCTTTGCGTCGTTCAACGCCTTCGGCAAGATCAACCCGAAGGTGTTTCGCCTGTGGGGGGAGTTGTTGCAGGCCATCCCCGATGCGGTTCTGTACGTGGCCACCGGCGGCAAGGACGACGATGAGGTGCTCAACGCGCAGGTGCGAAAGACCTGCAAGGCCTGCGGGGTGCCGCTCAAGCGCCTGCGCCTGATGGGGCGCAAGCCCTTCAAGCCGTACTTTGAGTTCCACGAGAACGTGGACATCGTGCTGGACTCGTTTCCCTACACCGGCGCCACCGTCACTGCGCATGCCTTGTGGATGGGCGTGCCCGTCATCACCTTGTCCGGGCCCAGCCCGATCCACCGCTCGGCCACATCGATGATGACCACCGTCGGACATCCGGAATTTGTGGCCAGGACTCCCAAGGAATACATCAGGATCGCCAAGCGCTGGGCCAGCCGTGTCAATGAACTGGCGGCGCTGCGCGCAGGCCTGCGCGAACGCATGCGCGCCTCGCCCCTGATGGACGGCGCCCGCGTCACGGCAGACCTGGAAAAACACTTGCGACAAGCCTGGCGTGAGTGGTGTGCTTCGGCGCCAGCGC
>CAYNWR010000340.1:0-3479 GCA_964400915.1 uncultured Burkholderiaceae bacterium | reverse complement strand
GCGGCATCGGTGCTGCTGGTTGACCTGGACCACTTCAAACACGTCAACGACACCTGGGGCCACAACATGGGCGACGCGGTGCTCGGGCACGCGGCGGGTGTGTTCCGTGCCAATCTGCGCGAATGCGATGTGTTGTGCCGCTGGGGCGGCGAGGAGTTCATCGTGCTGTTGCCACGAACCGACCTGGATGGGGCGGTGGTGGTGGCCGAACGCATGCGCGAAGCCCTGCCGCAGAACCTGCCCGCCGAATGGCCAGACGAGTTGCGGCCGACGGCTTCCATGGGTGTCGCGCCGCTGCAAGCGGGCGCGGTGTTTACCGATGTGGCCGCTGAGGCCGATGCGGCCTTGTACCGCGCCAAGGCCGAAGGGCGCAATCGTGTCGTGCGGGCGACTGCCTGACGACCGTCCCAAGCGCCGACACGCGCACGTCGCGCCGGCATCCTGGTGCCGGCACACGATTCACCAGGCAAGCGCCATGCGGTGTCAACGCGGCGCCCGGTGCGCCAGGGCCAGCAGCGGCGCCACCACAGCGTATTGCAGCACCGTGAACGCCGTTTCCAGCGCCACAAAATCCATCACCGACGTCATGCGGTATTTGGCGGCCACGGGCAACACGACGAAGGACCAGGCCAGCACGCTGAAGGTGGCAAAGCTTCTGGCCGCGCTGCTCACAACATCGCCGCGTGCCGTGGAAAACAACCTGGGATAGGCCCACGAATAGAACAGCGCCTGGACCAGCATGGCCGTGAGGCCCATGGGAATGATCACGTCGCTGCGATACATCTGCAGCCGTTCATAGGATTCGGCAAATGTCACCAGGTGCCAGAAATACCCCAGCGGAAAACTGGGCAGCAGATAGGCCAGAGCCCCCAAGACGAATCGACGCATCGCCATCCTTCCCCGTTATCACTTGTCTTTTGAAAGTGAACGGATGCTAGCAGATTGCTTTTGATTTGCAAGTCAACTGGTAAGCTCGGGTGGATGGCCCGTGACACCCAGCGCCGCTACCGGTCCGATTGCCCGATCCACATGGCGCTGGCCGTGCTGGGCGATAGCTGGTCGCTGCTGATCGTGCGCGACCTGATGTTCAAGGGGCGCACGCGTTTCAAGGATTTCTTGCAGGCGGAAGAAGGCATCTCCAGCAATCTGCTGGCCGATCGCCTGGCCTGTCTGGAGGATGCCGGCATCCTCAGCAAGCAAGCCGATCCACAGGACGGGCGCGGCTTTCGTTACCAGCTCACGCAGCGCGGCGTCGATCTGGCGCCCTTGATGATCGAGATGGTGCTCTGGTCGGCCAAACATTTCGACACCGGGGCACCGGCGGACCAATTGACCGCGATGCGCGATCACCGTGACCAGGTGCTTGCTCAGTTGCAAAGCCAGTTGGCCCCGCCTGGGCCGAACAAGCCGAGGTCGGCAAGTGGGAAGGTGATGGGCAAGCGCGTCGCGCGGGCCCGATCCGTCAAGGCTTGAGGGTGCCCTTGGCGCGTGCCTCGGCCACGGCCTTGGCCAACTGCTCACCGTTCATGTAGTGCGGGACCCGAAAGGTCAGGCGCTTGAAGCGCTGGATGAAGCTGTTGTTGCCCTGCACCTCTTCGCGCCAATACCGATCGGCCAGTTGCAGGTTGCGGGCCTCGTCCAGGTTCCAGCCGTCCAGCGATCCCTGGCCCCCAAAGATGTAGAGCTTGCCGCCCACCATCTTGAAGCGGTCGGCGTCGCCGCCCCAGGGGATGCCATAGACGATGCCATTGGCGCAGTAGCCGCCGTATTGCGGCTGGTAGCGGCCCGGCTCGCGATCGAACAGGGCCTTGTGCTCGGCCGAGGCAAAGCGGTAGGTGATGCCCTGGTAGCTGCTCTTGATGCCGGGTTGACCCTGCACGTAGCGGCCCTGGGTGAAATAGGCCACCACGTCCGCACCCTTGAGCATCACGCGGCTGTCGTGTTCGTCGGCGACGGCGTTGACGGGTGTCAGCACCCCCCCAGGGTTTTGCACCTGCATCGCACAGCCCGACAGGGCCAGCAGGGCCACCAGGGCGGCTGTTGGCACCCATTTCTGGAACAAATAGGCCGGTAGTGAGCGTGGGGTCTTCATGGTTTGCTCCTATTAATATAGCTTGTCAAGATGATCATTGAGCGGGTGTCGAGTGTGCCACGTGCGACTCCCGATGGGCGTTGTGCTGGTGCAGATCGGCGTACGGCGCGGTCCACCCCAGCAAGGTGGACGCCACTTCGCAGCGGCGGCGCAGGTCGTCAGGGTCTGCGCCGCCCAGGTGCAGGCATCCAAAGCGGTAGCTGCCCAGCCATTTGAAATCGCGCGCGATCGAACCATCGGACTTGGGAAACTCCATGAGCAGCGCATCGGGGTAGGCCTCGTGCAGCACACGCCGCTGCAAAGCCGTGGGCTGGTGCGGCCTTCGCAGTGGGTCGAAGACACGGTAGACGAAACTCGAAGCCGCACCCGCCGTTGGACGCCCGCGAGCGCGCTCGGCCGGGTTGCGGCCATGGGCGAGTGCAAAGGCGATGTCGTGCAGATCGATGCCGTCGACGCGCCGGTACAGGTCGGAGAACTGCGATGCCATGCGTGGGTTGAATTCGATCACGCTGAGTCGGTTGGTCAACGGATCGTGGATGAACTCCATGTTGAACAGACCATGGGTGAACCCGACCGCGTGCAGGAACCGCCGCGCCACGTCCTGTGCGCGTTGCACTACCGGGCCGGCCAGCCGGCTCGGGTAGTCAAAGCGCATGAACGATTGCGTGCCCGGATACATCACCGAATCGACCACACCCAAAGGGTGGAAACGTCCGTCGACCACGTAGCCGTCCAGGTTGTACTGGTTGCCCCGCACCGGTGCTTCGAGCATGAGGCTGTGCGCGCTGCCGGCCTCTGGCAGGCGTTGACGCGCGATGCGCTCGAAGGGCTCCACCAGGTGGCGGATCACCCAAAGCTCCCAGGCACCAAAGCGCGTGTGCCGGTGCAGGGCGGCGTGGCTGTCGACCACGGTGGCCAGCACGGAGAAAGCGGCCTTCACGGGTTTGACAAACACGGGGTACTCGATGCCGTCCGTGGGTACCGGACCGCCATAACGGGCCTGCAGTCGCGCAAACGGCACGTTCGCATCCGGACAGACCTGCTGCAGCACGGTACGCGCATGCAGCTTGTGCTGGCAGGCCAGCACCGCTGCCACCGGCGTGCCCGGCCAACCCATGCGTTCGGCCAGCATGGCGGCGGTGAGGGCGCCAAACTGCTCCTGGTTGGACAGCACGCCCTGCACACGGCTGTTGCCCAATTGCCGGGCGAGTCGGCTGACGAAAGCCTCGATGTCGAACCAGGCCAGGCGTGCGTTGCTGGGAAAGCTGAACAGGTCAAAGCCTGCGCTGCGATGCGGCCAGATGTCCTTCAGGCGCGCAAACGCGCGCGTGTCCCAATCGTGGTTGAACAGCACCAGGGTTTCAGCGGCAGAAGGCATGGGTCTGGG
>CAYNWR010000339.1:0-3480 GCA_964400915.1 uncultured Burkholderiaceae bacterium | reverse complement strand
TTTTTTGTGAACTACTGCACACCCAAGGATTCCAACCGGCACGTTGGGCCTGAAAGATGCAGGGCGCTGCCACGACCGACGCCTGTCCGCCATCAACCCTTTCACACAACCACCATGTCAACCCATCGTGTCTCTTCCGGAATCCGGCGCCGCCGCGGCCTGGGTTTGCTGTTCTCGTCTATGGCCGCCTGGGCCGCACCGGCCCGCGCGGCGTCGGTGCCCACGCGTCCCGACAAGCTCGTGCTTGCTGAGGCCGAATGGAAACGCCGGCTGACCCCGGCGCAATACCATGTGCTGCGCGAGGAGGGCACCGAGCGTCCCGGCAGCAGCCCCCTGGACCGCGAGAAGCGGCGGGGCACCTACCATTGCGCGGGCTGCGATCTGGCCCTGTTTGTGTCGTCGATGAAGTTCGACAGCGGCACCGGCTGGCCCAGTTTTTTCGAAGCGCTGCCCACGGCGCTGGGAACCAAGACCGATTTCAAGGCCTTTGTGCCGCGCACCGAATACCACTGCGCGCGTTGCGGCGGGCATCAGGGCCATGTGTTTGACGATGGGCCCAAGCCCACCGGCAAGCGTTATTGCAACAACGGCGTCGCGCTGCGCTTTCAGGAGGCTTCATGAATCACGGTGTCATGACAAGGTTGGGCGCGGCGATGGCACGCCAGGCGCGGCGCTTGGCGCTGGTTTTTTCCGTGGCGCCCGTGATGGCCGGCGTCGCAGCTGGCCTGGCGGCGGGCGTGACGGCGGGCCCGGCGGCAGCGCAGGACCGCTCCGGCAGCACAACCGAAATCGCCACCTTTGCCGGCGGTTGTTTCTGGTGTGTCGAAGCCGACTTCGACAAGATCCCCGGGGTGCTCAGCACCACGTCGGGCTACACCGGGGGGCACCTCGCCAATCCCAAGTACGAGCAGGTTTCGGGCAATGGAACCGGCCACGCCGAAGCCGTGCAGGTGGTGTTCGATCCCAAGCGCGTGACGTATGCGCAACTGGTTGAAAAGTTCTGGCGCACCATCGACCCGACCGTGCGCAATCGCCAGTTCTGCGATGCAGGATCGCCTTACCGCACCGCCATCTTCGTGCACAACGAGGCCCAGCGGGTGGTGGCCCAGGCCTCGCGCGATGCCCTGGAAAAGTCCAAGCCCTTCAAGGAGCCCATCGTCACCCCCATCGAGAAGGCCCAGACCTTCTACCCCGCAGAGGCCTACCACCAGGACTACTACATCAAGAACCCGGTGCGCTACGCCTACTACCGCTCCAGTTGTGGTCGCGATGAGCGTCTGCGGCAGTTGTGGGGGGCGCCCAAGCCGGCGCCCTGATCGTGCAGGACATTTCACCGGCGCCCACAACGGCGCCCCGGTTCATTGACCTTCGAGTCCGCGCAGCGTGGCCTCGATGGCGGCAGCGGTGGCCAGGGGCTTTTCCATCGGAAACAGGTGGCTGCCTTCGAGCATCATGATGCGGCCGCGCACGAGCTGCTCGGTCATGCTCATGCCCACCTGCCGCATTTCAGCCGAACGCGTTCCGCCAATGAAGGCCACCGGGCATTTGAGGGGATGGCGCTTGAGGAAGCGATCCAGGTTGTCGGGCAGGGTGTTGTAGATCGCGGTCTCGATCTCGCGGTCAAAGCTCAGGACCCGCCCACCGGCCTCGTCGTGGGTGCCGTGATCGATGTAGTCGGCGAGCACCTGCGGCTGCCAGCGCGCAAAGGCCTTCTTGTGGCGAAAGTGATCCAGTGCGGCATCCCGGCTGGGCCACTGGTTGCGCCGCTTGCGACTGATGGCACCTGGCGACACGGCGCCCACCAATTGCGTGCGCTTGAACACACCCAGGGTGCTGGCACGCCAGCCCCCCAGGATGGGCGAATCCACCAGCACCACACCCCGCGCCAGATCGGGGTGGCGGGCGGCACACATGAGGCTGAGAAATCCCCCGAGTGAATGACCGACCAGCCAGGCGGGCTCGCCGCGGCGCTGGGTCTCGCGCTGCACCAGATCGTGAAGCTGCTCCACCAGATGGCGCCAGTTGTCCGTCACCGGCCAGCGCGTGTCGTGGCCGAAGCGATCGACCGCACGAACGCTGTAGCCGCGCGCGCGCAGGCTCTTGAACAGCACCGCGTAGGTGCCGGCTGGAAAGCTGTTGGCGTGCGAGAAGACGATCAGGGACATGGTGAGGATGAGGGCCGATGGGGGCCCGCGTGGGGGTGGGTCAGATCAGCTTTTCGTCGGGCGTGGTGATCTTCTTGAGGGGCTGGCTGATGGCACTGGGCACCAGCAGCGGCACTTGCGTGTGGGCGCCGTCCCAGACCGGGTCTTCCAGGCTGTCAAACACCTGGCGCAGGCGTTCGCCCCAGCCCGTGCGCAGCATGCGCATGTAGGGGTTGTTCTCTTCGATGCAGACGATGCGGTCGCTGGCCAGGCGATCGGCTTCGTAGACCACCAGATCCAGCGGCAAGCCCACGGAGAGATTGGACTTGAGCGTGGAGTCCATCGACACCAGCGCGCACTTGGCCGCCTCGTCCAGTGCGGTACCGGGTGTGACGACCCGATCGAGCACGGGCTTGCCGTACTTGGATTCACCGATCTGAAAGTATGGCGTCTCCTTGGTGGCCTCGATGAAGTTGCCGGCCGAATAGACCTGGAACAGGCGCATGCCCTCGCCCTGGATCTGGCCACCGAAGATCAAGGACACGTTGAAGTCCACGCCCGCATCCTTGAGCGCGGCGGCGTCGCGGGTGTGCACGTGGCGCACGGCCGAGCCCAGCACCCGCGCTGCATCGAACATGCTCCTGGCGTTCCAGATGGTGATGGGTTCGTCGGTGCCCGGCTCCTGCAGGCGCTCGACCTGCAGGATCTCCCGCACCGATTGCGAGATGCTCAGGTTGCCGGCCGACAAGAGCACCATGAATCGATCGCCAGGCTTTTCGTAGACGATCATCTTGCGAAAGGTGCTGATCTGGTCGAGCCCGGCGTTGGTTCGCGAGTCGGACAGGAAAACAAGCCCGGCATCGAGCTTGATGGCGACGCAATAGGTCATGGGTTCGGCCTGGGAAATGTGGGGGGTTGGGGCGCGAGCTTCTTGAGCTCGTACAAGGCATCCAGCGCCTCGCGCGGGCTCAATGCATCGGGGTCGATGGTGGCGAGCTTCGATTCTAGGGGGCTCACCACGGGCACCGGATCGGGCGGTGTGGCAAACAGATCCACCTGCGCCCGGCTGCCCTGGGCCTGCTGCTCCAGCGCCGCCAGCGCATGGCGCGCGTGCTGCACGACGGCGGCGGGCACACCGGCCAACTGCGCCACCTGGATGCCGTAGCTGCGGCTGGCCGGGCCGGGTTGCAACTCGTGCAGAAAAACGATGTCGCGTCCGGATTCGGTGGCGCTCACGTGCAGGTTGATGGCACCGTGGTGCTCGGCTGGAAACTCGGTGAGCTCGAAGTAGTGCACGCTCGGCTCGCGCGCGATCGGGTAGCCCGCGAGTGCGTCG
>CAYNWR010000338.1:0-3491 GCA_964400915.1 uncultured Burkholderiaceae bacterium | reverse complement strand
ATCCCCTGCGGTCCGATCCTGTCGATGAAGGAAATCGCCGAGGAGCCGGCCCTGCGCAAGACCGGGACCATCGTCGAGGTGGACCATCCGACCCGTGGCAAGTACCTGACGGTGGGCAACCCGATCAAGCTCTCGGACAGCCCGACCGAGGTCAAGCGCTCGCCCCTGCTGGGTGAGCACACCGAGGAAGTCCTGGCCGAACTGGGCTACGACAGCGCGCGCATTGCGGCCCTGAAGGCCGAGCGCGTCATCTGAGGCCCCTCGCTCGTCCGGCGGCTCGAAACATCCAACAACCGAACATCAACACAGAAGAGGCAGACCCCATGAGCAAGAACAAGGAAGTCGTTCGAAAGCTGCTTGACACCGTCAAGACCAGCGGGCGCAGTTCGCTGACGGCCCCCGAAGGCAAACTGGTCTGTGAGGCCTATGGCATCCCGGTGCCCGGCGAGGCCGTGGCCCAGTCGGCCGCCGAGGCGCGTGCCCATGCCGACAAGATGGGTTACCCGGTCGTGCTGAAGATCGTTTCGCCCGACATCCTGCACAAGACCGAAGCGGGGGGCGTGCTTGTGGGCCTGCGCAGCGCGGCCGACGTCGAGGCCGGCTACAACACCATCCTGGCCAACGCCAAGCGGTACAAGGCCGATGCCGACATCCATGGTGTGCAGGTGCAGCAGATGCTCACGGGTGGGCAGGAGGTCATCATCGGTGCAGTGACCGATGGCAGCTTTGGCAAGCTGGTGGCCTTCGGCTTGGGCGGGGTGCTGGTCGAGGTGCTCAAGGACATCACGTTCCGCATGGCACCTGCCAGCATGGACGACGCCTATTCGATGCTCGACGGCATCCAGGCGGCCGAGATGCTCAAGGGTGTTCGTGGCGCCGAGCCGGCCAACCGCGAGGCCATGGCCCGGGCCATCGTTGCAGTGAGCGAGCTGGTCAGCGATTTTCCCGAGATCTCGGAACTCGACCTCAACCCCGTGTTTGTGACAGCCAAGGGGGCGACGGCTGCCGACGTGCGCATCGTTGTCGATTTTGATCCCAAGCCGCCTCGGCATCGCCCGTCGCAGCAGGAGATCGTGACGGCGATGAATCGCATCATGAAGCCCAAGGCTGTTGCCGTCATCGGCGCGTCGGCCGAGGCCGGAAAGATCGGCAATTCGGTGATGAAGAACCTCATCAACGGCGGTTACAAGGGCGAGATCATTCCGATCCACCCCAAGGCCACCGAAATCCTGGGTTACAAGGCGTACGCCAGCGTCAAGGACTACCCTGGCGTGATCGACACGGCCGTATTTGCCATTCCGGCCAAGCTCGTGGCCGGCGCGTTGATCGAATGCGGTGAAAAGCAGATTCCTGGTGCAGTGCTCATACCGTCAGGCTTTGCCGAAACCGGCAACCACGAAGGGCAGGCAGAAATCCAGGCCATCGGGCGCAAGTACAACATTCGCCTGATGGGCCCGAACATCTACGGCTTCTACTACACCCACGCCAACCTGTGCGCAACCTTCTGCACGGCCTACGACGTCAAGGGCTCGGCCGCGCTGTCCTCGCAGTCCGGTGGCATCGGCATGGCCATCATCGGCTTCTCGCGTTCGGCCAAGATGGGGGTGTCGGCCATTGTGGGCCTGGGCAACAAGTCGGATCTGGACGAAGACGATCTGCTGACCTTCTTCGAGCAGGACGACAACACGCGCGTGATCGCGCAGCACTGTGAAGACCTCAAGGATGGCCGGGCGTTTGCCGAAGTCGCCAGCCGTGTCTCCAAGAAGAAGCCCGTCATCGTGCTCAAGGCTGGGCGCACATCCGCCGGCGCCAAGGCGGCCAGTTCGCACACCGGTGCCCTGGCCGGCAACGACAAGATCTACGAAGACGTGTTCAAGCAAGCTGGCGTGATCCGCGCGCGCAGCCTGCGCCAGCTCCTCGAGTTCGCGCGGGGAGTGCCCGTGCTGCCCACGCCCAAGGGCGAAAACGTGGTCATCATCACCGGTGCAGGCGGATCCGGTGTGCTGTTGTCGGATGCCTGTGTCGACAACGGCTTGTCCCTGATGGGCATGCCGCCTGATCTGGACGCTGCGTTTCGCAAGTTCATCCCGCCTTTTGGCGCGGCCGGCAACCCGGTCGACATCACCGGCGGGGAGCCGCCGACGACATACCAGAACACGGTGCGTCTGGGGCTGGAAGACCCGCGTATTCACGCATTGATCCTTGGGTACTGGCATACGATCATCACCCCGCCCATGGTGTTCGCGAAGTTGATGGTCGAGGTCCGCGACGAAATGCGCGCCAAGGGCATCGAAAAACCCATGGTGGCTTCGCTCGCGGGTGATGTGCAGGTCGAAGAGGCTGCCGAATACCTGTATCAACATGGCATTCCTGCCTATGCCTACTCAACCGAGCTTCCAGTCGAAGTGCTGGGCGCGAAGTACAAATGGGCACGCGGGGCCGGTCTGATCGGCAAGTAAACCCATTGGGTTGGCTGCGCAAGTGGTCAACATGTTCACCAAACAGGAGACAAGATGAAATCGATCTTCGCTAAGAGCTTTCTGTCATTGGCACTCGGTGCGTCGGCCCTGCTGGCCAGCGTGGGCGCCTATGCCCAGGCCTGGCAGCCGTCCAAGCCCGTGGAGTTTGTGGTGCCCGCAGGCACCGGGGGCGGCGCCGACCAGATGGCGCGCTTCGTCCAGGGGGTGATTGCCAAGCACAAGCTCATGAACCAGCCCTTGGTGGTGGTCAACAAGGGCGGCGGTGCGGGGGCCGAGGGCTTCCTGGACGTCAAGAACAGCCGCTCGGACGGCCACAAGATCATCATCACCCTGTCCAATCTGTTCACGACACCCCTGGCCACCGGTGTGCCCTTCAACTGGAAGGATCTCACCCCCGTGGCGATGCTGGCCCTGGACGAGTTCGTGCTCTGGGTGAACGCCGAAAGCGCGCACAAGAGCGTGAAGGACTATGTCGCGGCGGTCAAGGGCAGCGAAGACGGCAAGTTCAAGATGGCTGGCACCGGCTCCAAGCAGGAAGATCAGATCATCACGGTCGCGTTTGAAAAGGCCGTGCAGAAGAAGATGACCTACATCCCGTTCCGCGGGGGCGGTGATGTCGCCGTGCAGCTCGTTGGAAAACACGTGGACTCCACGGTCAACAATCCGATCGAGGCGGTTGCCCACTGGAAGGGCAACACCCTGCGGCCCCTGTGTGTGTTCGACGGCGAGCCGATGCCCTATCCCAAGAAGGTCACCGCCACGCAATCGTGGAAGGACATCCCCACCTGCAAGTCGCAGGGCCTGGACGTCGAATACCTGATGCTGCGCGGGATCTTCATGGGGCCTGGCGCCAAGCCCGAGTACGTCAAGTACTTCGTCGACCTGTTTGCCAAGGTGCGTGCCTTGCCCGAGTGGAAAGAGTTCATGGAAACCGGGGCGTTCAAGGACACCTTCATGACGGGTGAGCCCTACCAGGCCTGGCTGCTCAAGGCCGAAGTCGAGCATCTGCGC
>CAYNWR010000337.1:0-3498 GCA_964400915.1 uncultured Burkholderiaceae bacterium | reverse complement strand
GTCACCACCCATCACCCCACCCTGCCCTCCAGCAAGCGCGTCACCAGCGGGTGCATCACCTTGCGCTGCGTGTGGAACAGGAAGACCTGTTCGTGCACCTGGCCGCAGGGGCCGTGCCACTCAACTCAATCGTTGGATATTTCCATATCAACGTATGGCGATTTGTATGGGCTAGTGATACCCTAGCGTCCATGGCGAAGACTCGCTTTGATTGGGACTCAGACAAGGACGTCGAGAATCAGCGAAAGCACGGGGTCTCCTTTTCCCGCGCCCAATGGGCCTTTGCTGACCCTCAGCGCGTGATTGCCAAGGACGAAGCGCACAGCCAAACCGAAGAACGGTTCTACTGCTTCGGCGAGGTTGATGGCGGTGTGCTCACGGTGCGATTCACGTACCGCGCTTCAGTTATTCGAATCATCGGCGCCGGCTATTGGCGCAAAGGAAAGGCGATCTATGAGCGCGAAAATTAAATACACCGATGAACCCCTTGGCAAAGTTCAGGTGATTCCCGACTTCCTTCCCTCGCCGGCTGAACTGGCATTTCGTGAAGAAGGTGTGAAGGTGACTCTGGCTTTGAGCAAGAAGAGTATCGAGTTCTTCAAGTTGGAGGCTTCAAAGCATCACACTCAGTACCAGCGCATGATTCGCCGACTTCTCGACGCTTATGTCGACGGCCAAGCCCCGCCCCGGCAGTCCACACGGACGCTGCGCGAGAAAGGCGCGCAGCGCCGGTGACGTCTGCGTTCGAGCGCTCATGTTCAGCATCGTCGAAGGGGTCCTTGATCGACTGCTGGCGCTGGAACCGGCGCTCATCCGGTCGACCTGATCGCCCACGAGCCGCCCGCCACACCCCACCCGTCACCCCACCCTGCCCTCCAGCAAGCGCGTCACCAGCGGGTGCAGCACCTTGCGCTGCGTGTGGATCAGGAAGACCTGCTCGTGCACCTGGCCACAGGGGCCAGCAGCGCGCACGCCGGTTAGCGCGTCGGCGCCGCCGGTGGGCATTTGGGGTGCGGGGAAGACGCCCATGCCGCCGGCCGCAAAGGTGGCCAGCAGCGCGCTGTCTTCAAATTCGCCGGCGATGTCGGGCCGCAGTTGCTGCTGCTCAAACCATTCGTCGATGCGTTCGCGCACGGCCGAATGGTGGGACGGCAACAGCACGGGCACACGCGCCAGGCTGGCGGGAAACCCGGCCTTGAGTTTGGCCCACCAGCGCGGCGAGGCGTGCCAGAACAAGGCGCTGTCGGACAGCAAGGTGCTGGCCAGCCGCAGCGCCGGGTAGGTGGGGGCCGGACGGTCCGACAGGATGGCGTCCAGGCGGTGCACGGCCATCTCGCCCACCAGGCTGTCGAGTTCGCCTTCGTGGCACAGCAGGCGCAGCCTGGGGGTGTCCAGCACCGGGCCCAGGGTGCGGCGCACCACCAGCTTGTCCAGGCCGTCGGTGATGCCCACCTGCAAGCGCACACCGGGCGCCTGGGTGGACGCCCGCACCCGCTGTGGCAGCGCTTCGCCCAGCGCAAAGATGGCGTCGGCCTCGCGCATGGCGGTGGCGCCGGCGTCGGTCAGCACCAGGCGCCGCCCCTCGGGCCGCAGCAACTGCACACCCAGCACCCGTTCGAGTTCGCGCACCTGCACGCTGAGCGTCTGCACGGACAGGCCCAGGTGCCGCGCCGCACGGGCCACACCACCTTGCTTGGCCACGGCCCAGAAGTGGTACAGGTGGTGGTAGTTGAGGTTCTGGGGCATGGGTGCTGTGATTCAGTTTTTTTCGAATATATATTTCTATTTTATTCAGTTAATAGTTGATTGAATGAATCTACATTCCGCTGCACCCGGCCACGTGATGCCGGGTTCAAAGGAGCCAAAAATGCACATCGTTGTTGATTCCGCAAGCCACGACACCCTCACCCTGCGCGAGCAGGCGCCGGCGCGTTTGCGATTTGCCTTGCGCCGCTTCGCTCGGGTCATCGATTCGGTGCGCGTGCGGCTGACCGACGTCAACGGGCCGCGGCAAGGCGAAGACAAGCAATGCCTGCTGCAGTTGCGCCTGCAGCCGGGTGGGACGGTGGTCGTGATCACCCGCGCCGATGAATGGGCCCAGGCCCTCAACCGCGCCCTGCAGACCGCCGTGCGCCTGACCGTCGGGCAGATGCGACGGCTGCGCCGCCAGCGCTGATCCCCCGCGACGGGCCGGCCCGGCGCCGGCCCCCCCGACAAGATTCAACACCTAGAACACCCAAGACATGGAAACCATCGGAACCCCCTGGATGTGGGCCGGATTTGCGGCCTTCGTCGTCATCGCCATCGCCATCGACCTGCTGGTGATGGAGCGCCAAGGCGCCCACACCGTGCGCACCCGCGAGGCCGTGGTCTGGAGCCTGATCTGGTTCGCGATGGCCTTTGTGTTTGTGGCCGGGCTCTGGGTGTACCTGGACCAATCCCGCGACACCGAAACCGCCAACCGCGTGGCGATGGAGTTCATCACCGGCTATCTGGTCGAAAAGAGCTTGTCGATCGACAACATCTTCGTCTTCCTGATGATTTTCACCTACTTTGCGGTACCGCCGGAATTCCAGAAGCGCGCCCTCATCCTGGGCATCATCGGCGCCATCGTGCTGCGAGCGATCCTCATCATTGCCGGCGCGTGGCTGCTGGCGCACTTTCACTGGCTGCTGTATGTGTTCGGCGCGTTCCTGGTGCTCACCGGCATCAAGATGTGGCTGGCGGCCGGCAAAGCGATGGAACTGGACCACAACCCGGTGCTCAAGTTCGTGCGCAAGCACTTTCGCCTGACGAGCTACTACGACGGCGAGAAGCTGACCACCATGGTCGGCAGCGTGCGCCACTACACGCCGCTGTTTGTGGTGCTGGTGCTGATCGGCGCCACCGACCTGATCTTTGCCGTGGACAGCATCCCGGCGATCTTTGCTATCACCAGCGATCCCTTCATCGTGCTCACGGCCAACATCTTCGCGATCCTGGGTCTGCGGGCGCTGTATTTCCTGCTGGCCGACCTGGCCAACCGCTTTCACCTGCTGGCCTACGGCCTGGCCCTGGTGCTGGTGTTCATCGGCACCAAGATGCTGCTGATCGACGTGGTGAAGATCCCGATCGGCTATGCCCTGCTGGTCACGGCCAGCCTGATCGCGGGGTCGGTCGTGGCGTCGCTGTACAGCACGCGGAACCAGGGCAAGGCCGCGCCGGTGCCGGCACCAACACCGCGGCTGCCCCATTGACGACTGTCAGCCTCACCCGCCCATGCCACGCCAACCCGCGTGGCGTGTGGCCGGGGCCGGTGCGAATCAGGCCAGTTGCTGCTCCAACCGATGCAGCACCTGATAACAAGGCAGCACCTGCGCGATGCTGCCGTTGGGCTCGCGGCCTTCGCGAATGGCGGCAAAGAACTCGCGGTCCTGCAGCTCGATGCCGTTCATCGACACGTCCACTTTGCTGACATCGATCTTTTCTTCCTTGCCGTTGACCAGATCGTCGTACCGC
>CAYNWR010000336.1:0-3514 GCA_964400915.1 uncultured Burkholderiaceae bacterium | reverse complement strand
CGGCCAGTTCGTGCGCCTGTGTGCCCACGCGGATCTCGGCCAGGCCCAGGCGATACGCGGGTTTGCTCAGATCCACCAGGGCGCTGGGCGCCACGTATTCGCGCCCTTCGTACCAGAAGGCCGTCCACCACTCGCGCGGGGCCTTGAAGCCCCAGGTGAACAGGCTGTACCAGGGCACCTCGCGCAGGCGCCCGCGCAGCGCCAACACGCTCACGTACACGTTGGGGCCCCAGCCGGGCTTGACCTGCAGCGACACCGTGGGATCGTCACCGCGCAGGGTGACCACCTGCGTCTCGACAATCCCTTCGCGCTCCACCGAGACCAAGGCCGTGGCAAACCGGAAGGGCATGCGCACCTGAAACCTGGCCGTCTCGCCCGGGTTGTAGGCCTTTTTCTCGGGCAACACGTCGATGCGGTCGTGGTTCTCGCCGCCAAACCACAACTCGCCTTGCTGGGTCACCCACACCGTGCTGGCCGCCTGCGTGCTCAGGCCCTGGGCGTCCTTGGCCGTGACCACCAGCTCCACCGAACCCGGCTGGCCCAGCCTGGCATCGCACAAGAGCAGGCCACGCGCGTCGCTCTTGCCACTGCACACGGTGCCCAGATCCTTGGTGTCGGTGCGGTTGTCGTAGGTGTAGAAGCCGCCCACCATGCGTTTGCGGCTGGTGGTGGTGATGTGGGCCACGGCCTTCACCTCCAGCGCCACGCTGGCCGCGGGCTTGCCGTCCAGGCCCAAGGCCAGCGCCTGAAACCGTACCTTGCGGCTGGCCGACACCCAGGATTCGGTCTTGATGCCCGCCACCACGCCCGCAGGCCACCAGTTTTGCACGTTGCGCAGGGTCTGCACTTCGCCATTGGGATCGGCATAGCTGGCTTCCAGCACCAGATCCTGTGCCTGCCGCGCGGCCGGGATGTCGGGCAAGGTCACCGTGCCGCTGCCGTTGCGGTCCAGCGTCAGAGCCAGCTTGTCGGCCACCAGGCGCTGGTTCTGCGCGGCGGTGTCTTCTTCCTCGCCTTCGGTGTTGGCACTGGCCTTGCCACGGGGTGGCTCGAAGCTGAAATCATCGTAGTCCGCAAAGCGCAGCGACTTGCTGCGCACCAGCGCCGACACCCGCACCGGCAGGTTGGCCGCCGGGCCACCGGCCACGTAGTTCACCTGCACCTGTGTGGGCACGCTCTGGGTGTTCACCAGTGGCTTCTTGTCGGCCGGGGCGATGCGCCCTTCCAGCACCGGCAAGCGGAACTCCTCCACACGAAACTCGCCCGTTGGGGTGCTGCGATCGCCCGCTGCCAGTTCGACCTGGTACAGCCCCAGCTTGGCCGCCGGCGGAATGGCAAAGCTGCTTTCGGCGCTCAGGCCGCCCGTGGCCGTCTTGCGCCACGACAGGCTTTGCTTGAACTGCTGGCCGCTGCCAAGGTGCGTCACCACCCATTGGTCGGGCGCATCGGCAGGCAAACCAAAGCCCGTGCCGGTCTCGGTGCGGATCAGGTGTTTCATCGACACCGTCTCGCCCGCGCGCAGCAGGGTGCGGTCCATGATGGTGTGCATGCGTTCGTCGGGCCGCGCCTCGCGGCTGGTGGGCACGTTGAAGCGCCAGGGCTCGATGCCGCGATAACCGTCGCTCCAGGTGAAGGCCAGATCGTCGCCCACACGCGCGCTCACAAAGTAGGCATTGCGGTATTCGTCTTGCCCGCCGCAGGCAGGAGGCGTGGGCATGAGGCCCTGAAAACTGGCAAGGCCCTGCGCGTTGGTGGTGGCCGTGGCCAACTCTTTGCCCTGGCAATCCGACACCCGCACGCTGGCCCCCGGCACCACGGTGCCACGGTCCAGCGTGGTCACCCAGGCCACCGCGTTTTCGCGCCCCAGCTTGAAGTGCACCCCCAGATTGGTCACCAGCACCGAGGTTCGGACGTACATCGTGCGCGGCGCGCCGTGGCGCTCGTCCAGCAAGGCCTTGCCCAGCAGGGGCGACGCGACCTCCACCACATGGAACCCCGGCGACAGGGGAATGCCCACCACCTCAAAGGGGCGCGGCTCGTTGCTGGCGGGTTTGGGCAGGTTCAAGGTCTTGACCTTGGCCTGGCCCGCCAGCAGCGACACCATGCGCGCCTGCACCTGGCCCTTGTCCTCGCCTTCCAGCAGCTTGGGCAAGGGGCCCTTCACATCGGCACGGGCCTGCGCGCGCGGCACCTGCCAATCGTTGTAGCGGCGCACCTTGTGCAGCCAGGCCACGATCTCGGCGTCCGACTTGGGCTGCAGATCACTCACCTGGCCGGGGGTCAGCGCGCTGGGTGGCAGTTGTGGCTCCACATTGCGCAGCGTGACGGGCAGCAGCGGCCCGCTGTCCGGCTCGGCGTTGCGCTCGACGATGCCAAACGGCGCCGCCGCAAACTTGGCCAGGGGCGGCATGGGCCCCGTGGACACCTTCAGCGGAAAGTTGTCGGCGTTGCGCAAGGCACGCCCCGAACCGTCCTTGAAATCCCTGGGCAGTTCGATGCTGAAGGCCGCCTGCTCGGCCAGCATCGGCTTGAAGCGGATGCTGGTCACATCACCATCGCCCTCGGCTTCTTCCTTGTCGAACGTGGGCTTGAGGCTGTCGGGTTTGTTGTTGGCGCCTGGGCCCTTCAACCGAATCTGCTCGGCCAGCTTGCGCGGCACCGGCGCGTTGAAGGTCAGCACCAGCGGCCGAATGGGCAGGCAGGCGGCCTGGGCGTTCTCACGCTCGCAACTGAAACTGGCCGCAAACGGCTCGCGCACCTGATAGGCAAAACGCCGCTCCACGGTGTTGGCCACCCCGCTGGGTGTGGCCACCCCCTTGCCGTACACGATCTGCACCTTGGCGGCGGGCGACAGCGTGCGGTTGCAGGCAAAGGCCACATAACGCAGCGGCTCCCTGGTGGCCGCCGCTTCCACGTTCATCGCCTTCAAGAAATCCGTGCGCGCCTTGCCCTCCAGCAGACGCACGGGCACCTTCTCGCCCAGGCCTTCCACCGCGCACCACACGCTGTCCTGCACGCTGGGCCCGGTGGCCGGGCCGTTGAGCTTGAGCAGAAAGAACTGTTCCTCGTCGATCTTTTCATACGTGCCCGGCCGGATCTGCTGCACAAACGGCCCGCCCGTGTTGAAGCGGTGGCTGGTGGTGGCCAGCTCCGCCCCCTTGGGCGACTTGAAGCCCGCGCGCACCTGCACGGTGCAACGCACGCCCGGGGGCAGGTCGTTCTCGAAATCAAACGCCCATTCGCGATCGCTCACCCACCGGCCATTGCCGCGCGAGGCCTGCGCGTCGCTGCAGCTCAGGGTCAGCGGCGCGGGCGCCTTGGGGTCGCCAAAATTGACGGCTGCCTCGTCAAACTTGGCCACCACCTGCCGCACCCGCGCCACCTCGCCCTGCGGCGACACGCTGGTGATCTGCAGCGCCTGCACAGCGCTGGCCAGCGCAAGGCCACTGAGGAGCGTTGAAGCCTTGAACGCCAAGCGCTTGAAGGGTCGTTTGTCCACCGCCGTCCTTTCCTG
>CAYNWR010000335.1:0-3520 GCA_964400915.1 uncultured Burkholderiaceae bacterium | reverse complement strand
CCTTCTTCAGCCGCTTGCCGCGCTCGAAGCCGGCCATGCCGCGCTCCACCAGCAGCAGGCTGGTGCCCTTGGCGCCGGCCTCGGGGTTGGTCTTGGCCACCACAATCACCACGTCGGCGTGCCAGCCGTTGGTGATGAAGGTCTTGCTGCCATTGAGCTGGTAGCTGCCATCGGCCTGGCGCAGCGCCGTGGTCTTCACGCCCTGCAGATCCGAGCCCGCGGCCGGCTCGCTCATGGCGATCGCGCCGATCCATTCGCCCGTGGCCATGCGTGGCAGGTAGCGCTGTTTCTGCTCCTCGGTGCCGTAACGCAGGATGTAGGGCGCCACGATGTTGGTGTGCAGGGAAAAGCCCACGCCCGACAGGCCCCGCGCGGCGTTCTCTTCCATCTGCACCATCGAATAGACCTTGTCCGCCCCGGCGCCGCCATAGGCCTCGGGCATGGTCATGCACAGGAAGCCGTTTTCGCCGGCCTTGCGCCACACCTGGCGATCCACAAAGCCCTGCTCTTCCCAGGCGTCGTGAAAGGGGGCGATTTCGCGCTCGGCAAATCGCGCGTAGCTGCCCTGAAAGGCGATGTGGTCCTGGCTGAAAAGGCTGCGTTCGATCACGTGCGGGCTCCGTTCATGGCTTGTTTGAGGATGCGTGCGTAGTTGCCGATCAGCACATCGCGCAGATCGGTGTCGTTCATGCCACTGCGCGCCAGTCGATCGGCCACCTCGCGCAGGTCGACATAGCTGGACAGCAGCGGGCCAGGGCCTGCGCCCTCCATGTCGGTGCCGAAGGCCACATGCCGCGGGCCGATCAGGTCGCACATGCGCAGGATCTCGTCGGCATAGCCCGCCACGCTGTGGGCGGGGTACTTCGGATCGAAACGGACGCGCACCGACCACAGGCCCACCGCGCCGCCGCGCCGCGCGATGGCGCGTGCCGAGGCCACCGACAGCGAGCGCGCGATGTAACTCGGCTCGGTCCAGCTTCCGCCCTGGGGCGAAATCCACGAATGCGACCAGACCGGCACACCGGGCGACGCATCCAGCACACCGTCCACCATGTTGGCGGTGCCGTGCGCCAGGTCGACCACCACCCCAAGCCGCGCGCATTCGGCAACCACCCGCGCACCCAGTGGGGTCAATCCGCCGTGCTGCGGCTGCGCGGTCTGGTGGTCGCCCAGCGGGCTTTGAATGAAATGCACCAGTTGCAGGTGCCGCACCCCCCAGCCGTGGGCCGTGGCCACGCGGGACACATCGCCTTCCAGAAAATTGGCGCCTTCGGTCGCGAGCACCACACGGGGCTGGCCCACCACGGCGGCATCCACATCGGACGACACCAGCGCCTTGGGCAGTTCCCACTGGTCCAGCAGGCGTTGGTACCCAGCGATGCGCGCCTGAAACGACGACCACAGCTCACCGGGCTCGGGCACCCGCGCCTGCCGCCAGCCCGCGTTGGAGGATTGAATCCAGCGATGGTCGTCGGTGGCCGACCAGGCCAGCAAAGCGGCGCCGGTGGTCTGCATGTGGCGCTTCAGATCCAGGCCGAACAGGCGCGGCAGAAACATGCCGTAGTGCGAATGCATGTCCGCCATGTGGATGCGGTCGGCTGCAGCGTCTGGCGCAGGGCGTGGCGCCGCGCCGTCCTGGGCCCAGGCACGCCTGGCGGGCCATGCCATCGACGCCAGGCCCAGCCCGCTGGCGCCCCACAAGCCCAGCAGCGCACGGCGCGTCAGGCGCTTGGGCGTCAACGCCGCCGGACATCCAGGCCACTGCACCGTGTGCGCCTCGGGCTTCCTATACTGCGACAACAAGGGCTTCATCGCGTCGATTGTGGCGCATGCCCCGCACCCGTCCAGGGCCCACCATGAGCAATTCACCCCACCCACCGGCGATCATCGACGCGTGGATCCAGCACCCCACGTTGCGCCTGTCCACCGACCCGATGATGGCGTCGCTCAGGCGCTGGACACGGGGTGCGATCCCAACCGAGGAACTGCCCGTTGCCGCCACCCTGGCCGCGCTGGACGCTGCGGGTGTGGCGCAGGCCCTGGCCAGCGCCTGGGTGGGACCACAAGGGGCCTTGATCTCCAACGACGAAGTGGCCGCTGCCGTGGCCGCATCCAAGGGCCGTTTGATCGGCGTGGGCTCGGTCAACATCCGCCAGCCCATGACCGCCGTGCGCGAAATCCGGCGTTGTGTGCGCGAGCTGGGCTTCAAGGCCATTCGCATCCTGCCCTGGCTGTGGGAGGTGCCGCCCACCGACCGGCGCTTTTACCCGGTGTACGCCGAATGCTGCGAGCAGGGTGTTCCGTTTTGCACGCAGATCGGCCACACCGGGCCCCTGATGCCCAGCGAGGTGGGACGCCCGATCTACCTGGATCAGGTGGCCATCGATTTTCCCGAGCTGGTGATCGTCGGTGGCCACATCGGCTACCCATGGACCGACGAGGCCGTTGCCGTGGCCACCAAGCACGAGAACGTCTACATCGACACCTCGGCCTACACGGTGCGGCGCTACCCGCCGGCGCTGATCGATTTCCTGCGCAGCAACGGGCGACGCAAGGTGCTGTTCGGTTCGAACTGGCCAATGATTGCGCCGGCCCAATGCCTGGATGGCCTGGGCGAACTGAACCTGCCTCAGGACATCCTTGAGTTGTTCCTGCGCGGCAACGCCGAGCGGGTCTACCGACTGTAGGGCTGGGGCATCGCCCGTAAACTGACGGGTTCCGATAACTGCCACGAGGAGCCGATCATGACCGAAGCCTTCATCTACGACGCCATCCGCACCCCGCGCGGCAAGGGCAAGAAGGACGGCAGCCTGCACGAAGTCAAGCCAGTGACCCTGCTGGCCGGTGTGCTCACCGAACTGCAGCGGCGCAACGATTTCGACACGGGCCGCGTGGACGACGTGGTGATGGGGGTGGTCTCGCCCATCGGTGAGCAGGGCTCCGTGATTGCCAAGGTGGCCGCGCTGAAGGCGGGCTGGGATTGGCGCTGCTCGGGTGTTCAGCTCAACCGTTTCTGCGCCTCGGGCCTGGAAGCGGTGAACCTGGCGGCGCAGAAGGTGCGCTCGGGCTGGGAGGATCTGGTGGTGGCTGGCGGGGTCGAAAGCATGAGCCGCGTGCCCATCGGCAGCGACGGCGGTGCCTGGGCGCAAGACCCCGAGACCAACTCGCAGACAGCCTTCGTGCCGCAGGGCATCGGCGCGGATCTGATAGCCACGCTGGAAGGGTTCAGCCGCGAGGACGTTGACGCCTTTGCGCTGGAGAGCCAAAAGCGCGCCGCCCGCGCCCGCGAAGGTGGCTTCTTTGCCGGGTCGGTGGTGCCGGTCAAGGATTTCCTCGATCAGACCGTGCTGGACCAGGACGAATTCATCAAGCCCCACACCACCCTGCAAGGCCTGGCCTCGCTCAAGCCGGCCTTCGAGCAACTCGGGGCCATGGGCTTCGATCAGGTGGCCATCAGCCGCTACCCGCAGGTCGAGCGCATCCAGCATGTGCACCACGCGGGCAATTCATCGGGCATCGT
>CAYNWR010000334.1:237-3523 GCA_964400915.1 uncultured Burkholderiaceae bacterium | reverse complement strand
TCGGCGCCACCCACCAGCAGATCGTTGCCGGCACCACCCACCAGGGTGTTTTCGCCCGCATCACCAAAGAGACTGTCGTCGCCACCCCCACCGACCAGCGAATCGTCGCCGTCATATCCACCCAGGCTGTTGGCGTTGTTGTCGCCCGTGAGCGTGTCGGCCCAGGCGGAGCCAATCACGTTTTCAATGTTGGTCAGCGTGTCACTGCCATCGGCGCCCGTGGCGGTTCCAGCCCCCAGATCCACGACCACAGCGCCACCCGCGCCTATGTAGTCGACCGTATCCGCGTCGCCTTCGCCATCAAGCGTGTCATCGCCCAGTCCGCCCACCAGGGTGTCGTTGCCCGGGCGCCCATACAGCTTGTCCGCTCCGGCTGCACCGGACAGCACATTGGCACTGTTGTCGCCAAAAAGGTCATCCGCATTGGCCGAGCCCAGGGCATTCTCGATCGAGACGAGGCTGTCCTGGTTCCCGAATCCATCGGACACCAGCCCTCCCAGCAGATTGACCGTCACGCCCCCGGACGCGCCGGTGTAATCGATCCAGTCGACGCCCAGGCCACCATCCAGGGTGTCGTCACCGGCCAAGCCGTTCAGGGTGTCATTGCCGCTGCCACCCGAAAGTTGGTTGGTCAGGGCATCGCCCTTGATTACGTCGGCATGCGTTGAGCCCAACACGTTCTCGACTCCGCTGATCGAGTCGTTGCCGCCAGAACCATCGGTGGCCGAGTTGGTGCTGAGGTTGACCAACACCCCAGACGTATCTCCCGAATAGTCGGCGGTGTCGCCGCCGCCAAAATCCGGCCCGCCCATCAGGGTGTCGTTGCCAGCCATGCCAACCAGCGTGTCATTACCCTGACCGCCCTCGAGCTTGTTGGCCGAGCTGTTCCCCGTCAGGCTGTCGTTGCCATTGGAGCTCATCATCCGGATGTGTTCGATGCCGACCAGCGTGTCGTTGCCGCTGGAGCCATCGTCCGCAGAGCCGGTGGTCAGATTGACCGTGACATTGCCGATGCTGGTGTCGTCGTAGATCACCGTGTCGTCGCCGGCGCCGCCGTCGAGCAGGTCGTTGCCGTCGCTGCCCGTCAGGGTGTCGTTGCCGGCCTGTCCGTACAGGCTGTCATTGCCCGAGGCAAGGTCCCCGCCCTTGGTGCCATTGATGTCGTCGTTGCCGTCGCCCCCGAACAGGGCGTTGTCGATGCCGTCACCTGAGATGGTGTCGTTGTAGATCGACCCTTCGATGTTCTCGACGTTGCTGATCGTGTCGGTGTTGCCAAAACCATCGTTGATGATGTTGTTGTACAGCTTGACATTGATCGCAGCCGTGCTGTTGGCGTAGGTGGCGATATCGGCCAGGCCCGTCTGGCCGTCCATGGTGTCGTTGCCTACGCCACCCGAGAGGGTGTCGTTGCCCGGCCCGCCTTCGAGTTCGTCGTTGCCGCCGATGCCAGACAGAAAGTTGGGGCCGTTGTCGCCGCGCAAGGTGTCGTTGAAGGCCGAGCCGTAGGCGTTTTCAAAGTTGAAGAAGCCTTCGGTGAAGCCAAACTCATCGATGGCCAGGTTGTTTTGAAAGTCGACATCGACACCCTGGGTGCCGCTGCCGTCGTCAAATGCCACCCAGTCTCCGTTGACGCCGTTTGTGCCGCCATCCAGCACATCAATGCCCGAGCCGCCCCGCACGGTGTCGTCGCCGCCGAGGCCGGTCAGGGTATCGGCTCCTGTCCCACCGATCAGAGAATTCGGATTTGCGTCACCCGTCAGGGCGTCGGCATTGCTTGAGCCGATCAGGTGCTCGATGCCGACCAGCGTATCTACACCCAAATTGCCATCCTGGGTGGCCTGCCCAAGCAACAGCGAGACGATGACCGGGCCTGTCGCAGTGGCATACGAGGCAAAGTCACCGCTGGTGGCGCTGCCGGTTTCGGGGCCACCGTCCAGCGTGTCGTCGCCCGCGCCGCCGTCGAGCGTGTCGTTGCCGCCGTTGCCGATCAGGCTGTCGTTGCCCCCCAGGCCGTTGATCAGCTCATCGGCGGATGTCCCGGTGAGCGTTTCACCGGCCGGAGTGCCATTGATGGTGGTGGGCATGCGTCTCTCCTATTCGGCGCCAGTTGCTTGGGCGCAACAAGCCCTGCCCCCACGACGCCTGAGCTTGCACTTTAAGGGATGTTGTTGACGCGCAAGTGGCCGTCACACCAACGATGTGACGTGGCGCACGCACTTTGTCACATTTGGGCGGCCCGCAACGGAGACCTATCAAAAAGTATAGCGACCATCGAAGGCGTGATGCTCGCCACCCGCTCATTTCTTCAAATCATGCCTCAAAAAGCCGGTTGCAGCGCCGGGTGGCCCCCTCAGCCGAACACCAATCCCGAGGAAGCCAGGCCGGTGAGGCCGACCACGGACTGCGTCAGATCCAGCTGCAGCGCAGCGGTGAGGAAGCTGGCCTGCGTGAACTGCCCGCTTGTGATCAGCCCCGCCAGTTGCGCCGTGGTGGCCGCATCGGGCGGCGCCCCGATCAGGTTGGTGAACAGGAAACTCACCAGCGCCTCGTTGCTGTTGCCCCCCGCCAGTTGCGACACGATGCCGCTTGTGATGAGCAGGTTGCTCGCATCGCTCAGGCTCTTGCCCCCGTCAAAGTAGCTCACCAGCGTGCCCATCAAGGGCGCGTTGGCCAGCGAGCCCTTGCCCAGCAGGGCCCCCGCCAGCAGCGCCGTCTTGCCCGCGCTGCCCTCGGGGCTCAGGTCAAACGCCAGGCTCTTGTCGCCAAATGAGATGCGCTCCACGCCCGTCAAGGTGTCGCGCCCGTCGGCGCCGCCGCTGATGGTCAGGCCCCCCTTGCCGTCGGCGGTGACGGTGTATTTGCTGCTGCTGCCCAGGTAGATGGCCAGGTCCAGCCCGTCGCCTCCGGCCAGGGTGTCGTCGCCCGCGCCGCCAAAGAAGATGTCAGCTCCAAAGCCGCCGTCAAACAGGTTGGGGCCATCGTCGCCCAGCATGGTGTCGCCAAACAGCGAGCCGATGATGCCCTCCACGCCCTCGATGCGCCCGCCCCCGCCGCCGCCACTGAAGCTCTTGCGCGACAGATCGATGGTGATGGGGCCTTTGGCGGTGTTGAAGACCACCACGTCGTAGCCGCTGCCGCCGGTGAGGTTGATCCCAGAGCCGATGTTGCCGCTGGCATCCGATCCCACAATCTTCGAAGGTGCAGTGGGTGTACCAGGGCTGGGCGCCGGTGTGGGCGCCGGTGTGGGCGCCGGTGTGGGCGCCGGTGTGGGCGCCGGTGTGGGCGC
>CAYNWR010000334.1:0-137 GCA_964400915.1 uncultured Burkholderiaceae bacterium | reverse complement strand
CGGTGGTGCTCCACCGCCATCTGGCGGCGCCGGGGGCGCTGGCGGCGCAAAGGGCACACCGCCAAACAGCAGCGTGGCGCCGGCCAGGATGGTGTCGGTGCCGTCCGCGCCGGTGTTGTCTTTGACGGTGAAGCTGC
>CAYNWR010000333.1:0-3528 GCA_964400915.1 uncultured Burkholderiaceae bacterium | reverse complement strand
ATCGGTGGCCCGGGATTCACGCGCTCCATCCTGACCAGCAGCGGTGTTGCGGGCAATCCTGCCAACGGCTTCATCGCCGCCGTGGGAGCCAACAACCTCGATTTCTACTCCTTTCATCTCTACAACAGCTGTTCGACGGCGAACCTCACTTCGGCTGCCACCTTCCTGCGTGGCGTGCGATCGCTGGTGGATACGCAGGGCGGGGTTGGCAAGCCGCTTCACGTGACGGAATGGAACATCGGGCTTGGGCAGCAATGTGGCAACGACCTGTATTCCGAGGCGCAGACCCAATCGTTTGACAGCGGGGTGCTCACCCTGATGCAGGACCCGTCGCTCGATATCCAGGCCGCCCACTTCTATGCGGCCGTACCGATCATGCCGCTGTTCGACTTCTCGTCGGTTGCCGGCAAGGTTCGCGTCAATCCCTCGGCATGGGCATTCTGGGCGCACAGCCAACTTCGTGGCGCCCGCCGCCATGACACGAACGTCTGCCAGGCTAGCACCTGCAAGGCGGGCCACGCGTCGGAGACCTTGCCGCTGCTGGCCATGGGGGGCAAGGCAGGAACGGGCCAAACGGTGATCCTGACCAATGACAGCGGTACCCAACAGGCCGTGGTCTTGCGCATGCGAGGCCTGACACCGGGAGCAACGCTGCGCGCAACGGTGTTGCAGCCACCCGGTGCGGCGCGGGACTACGCCGTGGCGGGAGCGCCCCAGACCATCTCCAGCGACAACCTTCAGCAGTTGCTGGCGCAGGTGGTGCAGGACACGTCGCGTGAAGCGGCCGTCAACGCCAGCGGCCAGGTCGAGTGGAACCTGACGGTGCCCGCCCGCAGTTTGCAGCTAGTGCAGGTGCGGCCCAAGTCGCCGACCTTGAGCCAGCAGTCCGACTGTGTGTTCGACTGGGCCGAAGCGCGGGTTCCGACCCTGTTGGCCCCAGCGGGGGCGGTGTCGGCCACGGTGGCTGGGTACTACGTGCGCTCATATTCCGGCACCGCGAGCTATCTCGGTGTGCGCACAACCGACGGTCAGCTGCTGTACCTGGACACCCGCAGTGGTCGAGGGGTGACGGATCTCGGTCCCTTGTCGACATGGCTTGGCGCCAGCGGTTGCCAATAGGGCGGCAATAAGGTGGCAGCAGGGCGTCAGTCAGGCGCCCGTCCATCTGTCTGGGTTTGTCCCGAAGCCTTGTGCCACTTTGCGCCCGCACAATGGCTCGTCCGAACTTCTCAGGAGACCTTCATGCACGAATCCACATCCCAGCGCCGCCGGCAGATCCTGGTGCGAAGCGCGGCAGCGGTTGTGGGTGCGCATGTCCCTCTGGCTTGGGGTCAGACGACACCGCAACGATTGCCCGGCTTGCCTCCGGGATGGCCTGCCAAGCCCATTCGCATCGTGGTCGCCTTTCCGCCAGGTGGGCTGACCGATGCCTATGCCCGGCTGTACGCCGATCAACTCAGTGCCCAGCTCGGCGCATCGGTGGTGGTCGAAAACAAGCCGGGGGCTGGTGCCATCATTGCCATCGACGCCGTGGCGAAGTCTCCGCCCGACGGCTACACCCTGCTCATGACCACGTCGGGCACCGTGTGGCAGAACCGGGTCCTGTACACCAAATTGCCCTACAACCTCGACAAGGACCTCACGCCCATTGCCAATTTCCCGTCCGGGCCCTTGGTGGTGGGCGTGGCAGACAAGGTGCCGGCCCGCAATTTTCAGGAATTCGTGGCGTTTGCAAGAAGCCATTCGACATCCATGGGGACGTACGCGCCCGGTTCCTATCCCCACATGGTGGCCGACCAGACCAATCGGTCCGAAGGCACCAAGATCGTGTCGGTGCACTACCGGGGCGAAGCGCCGATGTGGGTCGACGTGGCCTCCGGGCAACTGCAGATTGCCATTGGCAGCTACCAGGCCTTTGCAACGGTACAGCCCCGGGGCGTGCGGGCCATCGGGGTCACCGGCAATTACCGCTCGCCGCGCTTGCCGGATGTGCCGACACTGGTGGAGCAAGGGGTGCCGGGGCGGCTTGTGGGTCTTGAAGGCGGCCTGCCGCTGATGGCACCCACGGGAACTCCCGAGGCCGTTCTTCAGCTTCTGTCCAAGGTGGCTGTAGCCGGTGCCGAAACCGAGCGGGCTGCGAAGTTGCGGGAAACGTTCGCGATCCCGAACAAGCCGCAAACGCTGGCCCTGACCCGTCGCGAGTGGGAAGAGGTGGTGCCGGTGTGGATCAAGGTGGCCGTGGACCTGGGTGTCAAGCTCGACTGAGCGTCACACGCCGCCGCCGGCGCGTGGGCGCCACGCGGCAGGCCGGCGCAGCGATCAGTCGGCTGGACGCTTGCAGGTGCTGATGCCGAACATGGCATAGGGCGGACACCAGCCCAGGGCACCGGTGGCCAGCGGCACAACACCGATCCAGGCCCAGACACCGAGCGTTCCGGTGGCCGCCAGGCCCACCAGAATCAGGCCGATGGCGATGCGAAGGATGCGGTCGATGCCGCCGACGTTGCTTTTCATGGTGCAGCTCCTGCTTGATGGGTGGATCTGGCCTCAACTTGACGAGCCAGTTCCTCCATTGGACGGCCGGGTCACCATCCGGGTCGGTGACTTATGTCACCGATGCCCTTGGGCGTGCTGGCGCAGCGCTGCAGCGTCCAGGATGCGAACGCGCTCGCGCGAGACGGCGATCCACCCCTCGCGCTCAAAGCGCCGCAGCAGGCGCGACACCATTTCGCGCACGGTGCCGATCTCATCGGCCAGCATCTGATGGGTGACCGCGCGTTCGGGCCCATGTCCCAGCAGCATGGCCGCCAAACGCTCGTCCAGGCGATGAAACGCCATCGCATCGATCAGTTCCGTGAGGTCTGCCAGGCGAGCCGCGTAGACACCCAGGACGAAATCGCGAAAGCTCGGGTCGGCCAGCCAGGCGCGAAACCTGGGGGGATCGACCAGCACCAAGGTCGTCGGGCTCGTGCTCACGCCGCGGGCCTGCAGGGGTTGACCACCAAACAGGCAGGCACTGGACACCAGGCACACCTCACCCGGACCCACGCGGTACAGCTCCAGCGAGCGCCCGTCCTCGGATGATCGGCTGACGCGCACTTCGCCCTCCAACACCAGCGGAAAGCCGCCGCATGGCTGTGAGGCCTCAAACAACACGGTTTGTGCCGGCACCTGCACCGGACGCGTCCAGTCGCTTGTGCCCATCGGGTTGGCCAGCAAGGCGGTCAGGGCGGGATAGATGCGCTGAATGGACTCGGTGGCATGGGACATGGTGGCGTCACGGGGTGTCACGACCGCATGGAGGGCGTCATACCCGACATTGTGCCGCCCGCCCTGGCCAGCGCTGCGTCCCACTCAGGCACAATCCGCGTCCCATCGCCAGTTGGCGCTTCGCTGCAGCGAAGCCGCGCGGACGGCGTCTCCGCATCAGCATTTTTCGGGGTGCTCCCCCTTCGACCCACATGGCCCAATACGTTTTCACCATGAACCGCGTCGGCAAGATCGTGCCGCCGAAGCGGCAGATCCTCA
>CAYNWR010000332.1:0-3540 GCA_964400915.1 uncultured Burkholderiaceae bacterium | reverse complement strand
TGCTGGCGGCCGCCCGGCCCGTCGCGTCCATCGCCTTGCCCTGGACCCGCTCCACCATCATCCTGGCCATCGACGTCTCCCTGAGCATGCGCGTGACGGACGTGAAGCCGTCGCGCATGATCGCGGCCCAGGAAGCGGCCAAGGCCTTCCTGCAGGATCTGCCGCGCAATGTCGAGGTGGGGCTGGTCACGTTTGCGGGCACCGCCCATGTGGCGCAGGCCGCCACGCTCGATCGCGAGGCGTTGGTGACGGCCATCAACGGTTTTCAGATGCAGCGCGGCACGGCCATCGGCAGCGCCATTGTGCTGTCGCTGGCCGAGCTGTTTCCCGATCACGGCATCGACCTGGTGCGACTGGGCGACGCGCGCACGCGCGGGCGCAGCCTGGACGAGGCCCAGAACGGCGCCAGCAAACCGCCGCCCAAGGTGATCACGCCCGTGGCGCCCGGCTCCTACGGGTCGGCTGCCATCATCCTGCTCAGCGACGGGCGGCGCACCACAGGCATCGACACGCTGGAGGCCGCCAAGATGGCCGCCGACCGGGGCGTGCGTGTCTACGTGGTGGGCCTGGGCACCGTCGATGGCGCTGCCGAATTCGGCGATTCGATGGCCATCTATCTGCGCCTGGACGAACCCGCGTTGCGCGCCGTGGCGCATGCCACGGGGGGCGAGTACCACCACGCGGGCGACGCCGACAAGCTGCGCAGCGTGTACGAAAGCCTGGGCTCACGCCTGCAGGTGCACAAGCGCGAGACGGAGCTGTCCGGCCCAATCGCGATCCTGGCCGCCCTCGTGTCCCTGGTGGCGGCTTCGCTGTCGCTGATGTGGTTCGGGCGCGTGGCTTGAACACGCCGGCGTTGGATCGCCGCGTCAAACCCTGAATTGATCCGGCGGCCCGGTCACGGCGCCCGGGCACATCGAAACCCGATGTAGACCACGGTGGTGTCGGCCGGTTTGCCCTGCAGGTGGTCGGCGCGCATCTGCGCCGCGCCATACCACCACGAACCGCCGCGTGTGCGGCGCTCGGCGTTGCCGACGGCTCCTGCGGGTTCATTGACCCACTCCCAGACATTGCCGCCCATCTCGTGCAGGCCGTTCACACCGGCGGGGGTGCTGCCGGCCAAGGCGTGGCCGTCGCCGCGCGCAAGCTTGGCGCCGTGCGCAATGGCCCGCGCCTTGGCGGCCGGCCCGCAATCGTCCAGGCACTGTGCGCCCAGCGCGCGGTCCCCTGTGGGGTACACGTAGGTGCGGCCTGCGACAAAAGGCGCCGGGGGTGACGCGCGCCGCTCGGTGTAGGCCGCCTCCAGCCATTGCGCATCGGTGGGCAGTTGGCCCCCGGCCCAGCGGCAGAAGGCTTGGGCCTCGTGGTGGGTGAGGTGCACGGCCGGTTCGTTGGGGGCAACTGCGCGGCTGGGGCCAAAGGGTGTTCGCCAGGTCCAGCCGGATTTCTTCACCCAGCCTCCCTCGTACACCTCGCCGCCACCGCGTTGCTCGGCCAGGGTGATCGTCTGGGTGGCTTCGACAAACCGCGAGAACTGTGCAATGGTGGTCTCCGTGCGCGCAATGCCAAAGGCGCCGCCCGGTGAGTTGATGGTTTGCCAATCGATGCCGGCGGTATGGGCGGGGCTTGTCCCGCCTTGTGCCAGCACGGCGGGGGCCAGACCGGCCGCCAAACACCCAAGCAGCCAGGCCCTTGTCCAGGAGCGGGGATTCAACGCGCCTCCGAGCGGGTGGTGTGAACAGGCATTTGCGCACCATCATGCCGCCAGCGGCCAATGGCGCAGGGCGCAAAGGGGCATCTCCAGCCGGGTTGCCGCACCCGCGCGGATGCCGATTCGCCGTACAGTGTGTCTGGCACTTGTGTTCTCGTCATCGCCAGGACTGCCGCATGAGCAACGCACCCCACGTCGACATCGATCCCGCTGCCTTCTGGCGCGACCCGTACCCCGCGCTGGCGGCCATGCGGCGCGAACACCCCATCGCCTACGTGCCACAACTGGGGGCCACGCTGTTCACGCGGCGCGCCCACATCGTCGAACTGGAAAAGCTCACCGAGGTCTTCAGCTCGCACCAACCCCAGGGGCTGATGAACCGCCTGATGGGCCACAACATGATGCGCAAGGACGGCGCCGAGCACATCACCGAGCGCAAGCTGATGCTGGCGGCGCTGGGCCCGCAGCCGGTGCGCGCCCATTGGGAAGCCATTTTTCGCGCCGACACGCAGCGTGTGCTGGACGAACTGGCGCCTCGGGGGCAGGCCGACCTGGTGCCCGCCTATGCGATGCCCGTGTCGGCCCATGCGCTGCGGGCGCTCACGGGCCTGGTGAACATGCGCTGGCAGGACATGGATGCCTGGTCGCAGGCCATGATCGACGGCATCGCCAACTACACGGGCGACGCGGCCATCGAAGCGCGTTGCCATGTGGCCACGGCCGGCATCGACGCCTGCATCACCGAGCGCATGCCCGAAGCCGTGCGAACGCCAGACCCCAGCCTGCTGTCGGTGATGCTGCGTGCCGGCCTGCCCGAGGCCAGCGTGCGCGCCAACATCAAGCTCAGCATCAGCGGCGGGCAGAACGAACCGCGCGACGCCATTGCCGGTGCCGTGTGGGCCTTGCTGGCCCACCCCGAGCAACTGGCCCAGGTGCTGAACGGCAAGGTTTCCTGGCGCCGGGTGTTCGATGAATACGTGCGCTGGATGTCGCCCATCGCGATGAGCCCACGTCGTGTCGCCCAGCCCTACACCGTCGACGGGGTGACGCTCGCGCCCGAGGACCGCATCTTCTTCATGTTCGGCTCGGCCAACCGCGACGAGGCCTTTTTTGCCGATGCCGACCGCTTCGACATCACACGCGCTGACAGCAGCGCCCACATCGCCTTTGGCGCCGGTCCGCACTATTGCGCGGGGGCTGCGGCGTCCAAGTCCTTGATTGCCGAGGTGGCCTTGCCCGCTGTGTTCGAACGCCTGCCGCGCCTGCGCCTGGCGCCCGATGCCGACGTGCGCTTGGGTGGCTGGGCGTTTCGTGGCCCGCTGGGCCTGCCCGTGTGCTGGGGGTGATGCCCGCTGCTGCAGGCATCAACCGCGCCAGGGTGGCCACACGGCCGTCACCGCACCCCCATCACCGCACCCCAATCACGGACTTGGGCGTGCGGCCATGCGCAAAGTCCACCATGCAGCCCAGGCCCTCGCGGGCCATCGCGTCAAAACATTCGTCCGTCCAGCACAAGGCATGGGGTGTGACCAACACGTTGTCCATCCTGAGCAGGGGGTTGTCGGGTGCCACGGGCTCCTGCTCGAACACATCCAGGCCCGCCCCCGCAATCTGGCCGCTGCGCAGCGCGTCGATCAGTGCGGCCTCGTCGGCAATGGGCCCGCGCGAGAGGTTGATGAAGTAAGCACTGCGTTTCATCTGCGCAAAGCGCTCGGCGTTCATCAGGTGGTGCGTGGCCTGGTTGAGCAGCACCGTGGCCACCACAAAATCCGATTGCTGCAGCACTTGCTCCAGGGGCACCAGCTGGCCCCCCAGCGCCGACACGGCCG
>CAYNWR010000331.1:0-3559 GCA_964400915.1 uncultured Burkholderiaceae bacterium | reverse complement strand
CACAGAACACCACCGACGAGCAGATGAAGATGTTTCTCACGCGCATCGGCTTCGGCACCCGGGCCGTGGTGACGGGCGACGTGAGCCAGATCGACCTGCCGCGCGGAACAGCCAGCGGGTTGGTGGAGGCCGAGCGCATCCTCAAACGCGTGCCAGGCATCGCCTTCACGCGATTCACCAGCGCCGACGTGGTTCGGCACCCGTTGGTGGCACGCATCGTGGATGCCTACGATGCCGACAAGCGCCATCAGGAACATCAAAAAAGATAGCGCACTTCGTAGATATGATGCTCGCTACTTGCTTGTTTGATGTGAAATCTGCAATGAAGAGGCCCTTGGGATGCCCCGCCAGACCTTGCTGGACCTGAGCCTGTCGCTGCACTTTGTGGGTCTGAGCGACGCGGCGCGCCATCGGGCGGCCCTGCCGCGCCACGCGGTGGCGCGCTGCCTGCGACACGCCCTGGAGCGCGACGCCCACATCGCGGTGCGGGTGGTGGCGGCCGCTGAGGCGCGCCTGCTCAACGCGCAATACCGGCGACAGGACCACGCCACCAACGTCCTCACCTTTGCCTATTCCAGCGAACCCCAGGTGCAGGCCGATCTGGTGCTGTGCGCGGATGTGGTTGCGCGTGAAGCCCGCGAGCAGCGCATTTCGCTGGCGCAGCACTATGCGCACCTGCTGGTGCATGGTGCCCTTCATGCCCAGGGCTGGGACCATGAAACCGGTCTGGCCGATGCGCGGCGCATGGAGGCGCGCGAGTCGGCCATCCTGCTCGGGCTGGGATGGCCCGACCCTTACCGCGCCGCCCCAAGGGCCGGCGCCACGTCGTTCAAAAGGAGAAGATCGTGATTCATCGTGTGCTGGTCTTGGGGGGCAGTGGCTTTGTCGGCGCAGCCGTTTGTGCGCGGCTGGCGGCTGCAGGTGTTCGGGTGACGGTGCCGACGCGCCGCATCGCGCGCGCGCGCAGCGTGCAGACCTTGCCTGGGGTTGAAGTGGTCGAATGCGACATCAACCATGCCGATGGTCTGGCGCGGGTGCTGGTGGGGCATCAGGCCGTGGTCAACCTCGCGGCCATCCTGCATGGGCAGGCCCAGGAATTCGAGCGCGCCCACGTCGAGCTGCCCGCCACCGTCGGGCGTGCCTGCGCGGCAGCCGGGCTGCGCCGCGTGGTTCATGTGAGCGCGCTTGGCGCATCGCTCACCGGCGCCTCGATGTATCAGCGCACCAAGGCCGGGGGCGAGGTGGCCATCCGTGCCTTTGGCCTGGACGTGACGGTGCTGCGCCCCAGTCTGATCTTTGGCGCTGGCGATGCCTCGCTCAACCTGTTCGCGCGCATGCAGCAGCTGGCGCCCGTGGTTCCGCTGGCGGGCGCTGCCACACGCTTTCAGCCGGTGTGGGTGGGCGATGTCGGGACGGCCATTGCGCGTTGTGCGCTGCAGGCCGGGCACGCCGGCAAGACCTACGAAATCTGCGGCCCCGAAACCTTCAGCCTGCGAGAGCTGGTGCAGTTGGCTGGCCGCCTCAGCGGCCACGAGCGGCCGATCTTCGAACTGCCCGATTCCACGGCGCATGCGCTGGCCTGGGTGCTCGAACACCTGCCCATCAAGCCCATGATGACGCGCGACAACCTTGCGTCCCTGTCGGTGGACAACGTCGCCACGGGGGAGCTGCCCGGCCTGGCCGACCTGGGGATCACGCCCACCCGCCTGGGCAGCATCGCGCCCACGTACCTGGGCCGCACCCTCGACCTGGGTCTGGACACCTACCGCGCAGGCGCCGGGCGCTGACGGTTGCAGCGCGCGGGCAGCACCTTGCGCGGCGCTCATCAATCGCGGGTGCCGAGATCATCAATGGAGGCGCCGATGCGCCTTAGCATGCGCTTTTGACGCGAAGGACGCAGCATGCTCAAGCTCTACATCGGCAACAAGAACTATTCCTCGTGGTCCATGCGGCCTTGGGTGCTGCTCAAGCAGGCCGGCATTCCGTTCGAAGAAGTGATGGTGCGCTTTGACGACATGGCTGATACCTCGCCTTTCAAGCGGGCGATGCAGTCGGTGACACCTGCCGGGCGCGTGCCGGTGCTGGTGGACGGCGACTTGAGCATCTGGGACAGCCTGGCCATTGCCGAGTACGCCGCCGAATACGCAGCCAAACACACCCCGCAGGCACCCCTGTGGCCCGCCGACCCGGCAGCGCGCGCCGTGGCGCGCAGCGTGTGCGCCGAGATGCATTCGGGCTTTGCGGCGCTGCGCAGCCATTGCGGCATGAACATCGAGGCCCATCTGCCCGACATCGGCGCCATCGTGCTGCGCGACCAGCCTGGCGTGCGCCGCGATCTGGAGCGCATCGTGCAGATGTGGAGTGGCCTGCTGCGCCAGCACGGCGGGCCCATGCTGTTTGGTGCCTTCAGCGTGGCCGACGCCTTCTTCGCGCCCGTGTGCATGCGCATCCTCACCTATGGCCTGCCGGTGCCCACACCCGTGGCCGACTATGTGGCGCGCGTGAAAGCGCTGCCATCGGTGTCGGCCTGGATCGCCGATGCTTTGCAGGAGAAGGAATTTGTGGTGATCGACGAGCCTTACCGCGCCCGGCGCGGTTGATACTGGCCCCCACGCTCCCCCACTGCGTGTGGGTCGCGGCCCCCAAGCGCAGGCCTGCCCTGCGCTTTGCCTGGCATCGGGGCTGATTCGCCTTGGGGCGGCCCGGCGACGAATCGTTCGCCCCCACGCTCCCCACATCTTTCAGGTCGACGCCCCGGCTTGCCGGCATAGACTTGTGCGCCATGCAAGTCTTTCTGGTCGGTGGTGCGGTGCGCGACGAGCTGCTCGGGCAGCCCGTGCAGGATCGCGATTTCGTGGTGGTGGGGGCCACACCCGCGCAGATGCTGGCGCAGGGGTATGCGCCCGCGGGCCGCGACTTTCCCGTGTTCCTGCATCCGCAGACCCACGAGGAATACGCATTGGCGCGCACCGAGCGCAAGTCGGCGCCGGGGTATCGCGGATTCGAGGTGCACAGCAGCACCGATGTCACGCTGGAGCAGGATCTGCTGCGGCGCGATTTCACCATCAACGCCATGGCGCGCGCCGCCGATGGCAGCCTGATCGATCCCCATGGCGGCGCTCAGGACTTGCAAGCGGGCCTGTTGCGGCATGTGTCCGCGGCCTTCGCTGAAGATCCGGTGCGCATCCTGCGCGCGGCGCGCTTTCTGGCACGCTGGCCGCACTTTCGGGTGGCAGACGACACGCTGGCGCTGATGCGCGCGATGGTCGAGGCCGGCGAGGTTGACGCCTTGGTGCCCGAACGCGTGTGGCGCGAGCTGGCGCGCGGCCTGATGGAGCCCCAGCCCTCGCAGATGTTCGAGATGCTGCGAGCCTGTGGCGCGCTGGGTCGCATCCTGCCCGAGGTCGATCGCCTCTGGGGTGTGCCCCAACCCGAGCAGCACCACCCCGAGATCGACACGGGCGTGCACCTGATGATGGTGCTGGACACCAGCGCGCGTCTGGGCAGCCCCTTGTCGGTGCGGTATGCCGCGCTGTGCCACGACCTGGGCAAGGGCACC
>CAYNWR010000330.1:0-3565 GCA_964400915.1 uncultured Burkholderiaceae bacterium | reverse complement strand
GCGGCTGGCGCATCGTCAAGACCATGGGCCAGCGCATCACCAAGCTCAAGCCGGTGGGCGGGTTCTGCGCCGAGACGGGTGGCGCCATGACCCTCTTCCTGGCGACCGCACTGGGCATTCCGGTGTCGACCACCCACACCATCACGGGCGCGATCGTGGGTGTGGGCTCCATCCGCAGCGCAAGTGCCGTGCGCTGGGGCGTGGCCGGCAACATCGTCTGGGCCTGGATCTTCACGATCCCAGCCAGTGCATTCGTCGCGGCCGTTGCCTACTGGCTTTCGTTCAGCCTGTTTTAAGGCCCGGTGGCTGCCGACACGGTCATTGCGCCAGCTGCCGCCCCGCCTCGATCTGGTATTCGAAAAAGCGCTGAAACCCGTAGGTGATGCTGCCCAGCAGGATGCCAGTGCCCATCAGCAGCGCGAGGCAGACCGCGCCGATGGTGAACCAATTGGTCTGACCAGCAGCTGCCAGCGGCTCCAGGCCCGGGTTGTGGCGGGCGTTCCAGCGCTCGCGTGAACTCAGGCCGTAGACGATGGCCGTCAGGGCACACCCGGCAACATGCAGACCGAACAAGGGGATCAGGCCCCAACTGAGCATGTCGTCGACACCCAGGGCACGCACCCGCTCGAGCCCCCAGAAACCCAGTGCCGTTGGCACCGGCGACAGCCAGCCCCAGGCGTCGCCCCATCCGTAAAGGTAAAAGCGGTGCAGGCCCAGAGGCCCTCCCAGGAAGGCCAGCCAGGTGGCCAGGGTCTTGTTCTTGGTGCGCACGGTCAGGGTGCCGCCGGTGTTTCGGCGGGCGTGTGGTCACCAGCCCCCAGGGCCTTGTCCATCATGACCACATCGCGCCAGGCGCCGAATTTCCACCCGCAGGAGCGCAACACCCCAACGTCCTGGAATCCGACCGATCGATGCACACCCACCGACGCCAGGTTGGCCGAGTCGCCGATCACCGCGATGAGCTTGCGCACGCCCACGCGTTCGGCCTGCACACAAAGCTCGCCCAGCAGCACACGGCCCAGCCCACGGGTGATCGCGTCGGGCGCCAGGTAGATGGAGTCCTCCGCCGAAAAACGATAGGCTGGTCGTGGCTTGAACCAGTTGCAATAGGCAAAGCCCAGCACACGCCCGGCGTCCTCGGCCACCAGGTAGGGCAGGCCGCGGCCGAGCACATCGGCGCGACGGGCACTCATCTCGGCCACCGACGGCGGATCGATCTCGAAGGTGCCCGTGCCGTGCAGCACATGGTGGGCGTAGATGGCCGTGATGGCGGGGATGTCGGCGTCGACGCTGGGACGAATCAGGGGCATGGACAGGAAAACGTTATAATCAAAGGCTTTTCTCCCGCCAGAACCAGCGCGACCACTGTCTGGGCCAGGCTTGCTTCGAAGCTGCCCTTGCCCAGCCGGAGGTCCGTGCGACGTGATGGATGCCTGACAGTGGTCAGGCAGGTCGGGAGCGTCAATTGTTGCATGGCGTGGCGACCTCGCAGGTCCCGTCGACGCGCCGGCCCGAACCAGCCTGCAGAAGGAAACACCATGGTCGTCATTCGACTCTCACGCGGCGGTGCCAAATCCCGTCCGTTCTACAGCATCGTGGTTGCTGACAAGCGCAGCCGCCGAGATGGCCAGTTCATCGAGCGCATTGGGTTCTACAACCCCGTTGCCACCGAGAAGGAAGAAAGCCTGCGCATCGAGCAGGACCGCTTCACCTACTGGACGGGTGTGGGCGCCACCGCCTCGCCGACGGTCGAGCGCCTGTTGCGCAAGGGTGCTGCCAAGGCGCCCGCCGCTGCCGCCTGAGTTCCTGTCCCTTGGAGCCGGCCGAGCTTCCCGCGGATGCGGTCGAAGTCGGCCGCATTGTTGACGCTTGGGGCGTCAAGGGCTGGTTCAAGATCCAGCCCCACAGCGCTGATCCGCAGGCGCTGTTTTCCTCCAAACGCTGGTACCTGCAAGCTCCCACGGGACCGCTGGGCGCAGTCCCTGTCCCACCGGCGGGTGCGCCTCGGCGCCCGATGGCACCCCACAGCAGCTACCTGCTTCGCGTGGCCCAAGCCCGAACGCATGGCGCCTGGGTCGTGGCCAGTGCCCACGACATCACCGATCGCGCAGCCGCTGAGGCCCTGCGGGGTTGTTCCATTCGGGTACCGCGATCGAGCTTTCCCAGCACCGGCGAGGACGAGTACTACTGGGTTGACTTGATCGGCATGCGGGTGCGCAACCGCCAGGACGAGGCATTGGGTGTCGTGGGCGACCTCATGAGCACCGGGCCCCAATCGGTTCTGGTGGTTCGCGGTGCGGCAGCGGGCGCTGGTGTGGCTGCCGCGAAGGAGCACCTGATTCCGTTTGTCTCCGCCTACGTCGATTCGGTCGACCGGGCGGCGCGCACCATCCACGTGGACTGGCAGGCCGACTACCTCGACTGAGCCCAGCGATGCGCTTCGATCTTGTCACCCTCTTCCCCGACCTGATCCGTCCTTTCCTGGAACTGGGCGTCACCCGACGCGCCTTTGCGCCGGGTGGGCCTGTTCAGGTGCTCGTCCACGATCTGCGCGACCACGCGCAGGGCAACTACCGGCGTGTCGATGACCGCCCTTTTGGTGGCGGCCCGGGCATGGTGCTGATGGCCGAGCCGCTGGCCGCTTGCGTGCGTGCTGTGCACGAGGAACGCGCCCGAGCCGGCGGCGACCAGCCGGCGGGGCCACGCGCGCCCGTTGTCCTGTTTACGCCCGCCGGGCGGCGACTGGATCATCGCGAGGCGCAGAGCTGGGCGGGCGGGGCGGGGGCCATCCTGATCTGCGGACGCTACGAAGGGGTGGACCAACGTTTTGTCGATCGGTATGTCGACATCCAGATCAGCGTGGGTGACCTGGTGCTTTCGGGTGGCGAGTTGCCCGCCCTCATGCTTCTGGATGCGGTGGCGCGCCTGGTGCCAGGGGTGTTGGGCGACGAGGGCAGTGCGGTGCAGGACAGTTTTCACCCCGCCGTGGGCGGCATGCTCGATTGTCCCCACTACACACGGCCTGAGGTCTGGGAAGGGCAGGCCGTCCCCGAGGTGCTGATGTCGGGGCATCACGAACGCATCGAGCGCTGGCGCGAGGCGCAGCGCCTTGCGCTGACGCGCAGCGCGCGGCCTGACTTGCTATAATCCTGGGTTTTCCCCGATCCTCTACCCAATTGCCGGGCCCATTTGTGGGTGGGTGCCACGCGACTGGGGTCAGACCGGACCAGGCCCATCGGCCGGGCTGGAGTGACCCACAAGGCGGCACCCGGGCGCATTCGATGCGCCAACCCCAGGCGCATGGTCTGCGCCAACCGGCAACAAGCGGGCATGATCACAAAGGACCATCATGAACTTGATTCAAACCCTCGAGCAGGAAGAAATCGCCCGGCTGGGCAAGACGATCCCGGCATTTGCACCTGGCGACACGGTCATCGTGTCCGTCAATGTGGTCGAAGGCACGCGCAAGCGTGTCCAGGCCTACGAAGGTGTCGTGATCGCGGTGCGCAACCGCGGCCTCAACAGCGCCTTCACCGTGCGCAAGATCTCGCACGGCACCGGCGTG
>CAYNWR010000329.1:0-3567 GCA_964400915.1 uncultured Burkholderiaceae bacterium | reverse complement strand
GCTGGACGTGCGCATGCCCGGCATGAGCGGGCTGGCCTTGTTTGACGAGCTGATCGCCCGCGAGGCCCACACCTGCATGCCCGTCATCTTTCTCACCGGCCACGCCGACGTGCCGACGGCGGTGGCTGCCGTCAAACGCGGCGCTTTCGATTTCTGCGAAAAGCCCTTTTCCGACAACGCCCTGGTCGATCGTGTCGAGCAGGCGCTGGCGCTGTCGGCCCGCATGCGCGCGTCCCTGAGCGCCCGCGCAAGCTTTTCGGCGCGCCTGGCCGATCTCACCGAGCGCGAGCGCGACGTCATGCACCTGGTGGTGGAGGGCCTGCCCAACAAGCTGATTGCCGATCGCCTGGCCATCAGCGTGCGGACCGTCGAGGTGCACCGCGCCCGCGTGTTCGAAAAGATGAACGTGCGCTCGGCCGTCGAACTGGCCAATTGCATCAGAGAATCAAAATAGATAGCAAACAAATGAGAAATGGCGCTCGCTATCGGCCATTTTTGTTTGAATTTTCCTCAGAAGCCGCCTCGGAGGGCTCTACGGGCTCTGCCGGTGCCTGTGCGCGCGGCGGTTCGCCACGTGGACGGCCGGAAAACATCGTCCACCAGACGATGCCCACCAGGATGAGCAGGGCGGCAAGGGCTTCGAGCACCAGCAGTAGCGTCACGCGAGGGGTCCGGTTGTGGCAGATCTGAACCCCCAGGCAGCAGACATCGCCGGCGTGGCCCCACAAGGGACTGCCGTTGGACGGGGCGCCGCCCGCCTGCTGCCTGGAAGGCGCTGGATCGTAACAAGCGCCTTGACCTGGGGAGCCACCACAAGCGTTGTGGGGGCATGGGCGCAGACCGAGCGTCCCGAGGCGACCGGGCGCGACGCGCCGGTGGCGCCGGGCCTGCGGCCCGTATCGCGCTGGACGCCCGTGCCCTGGTCCGAGCTGCCGGGTTTTGAATCCGATGCCTTGTCCGATGGCTGGAACGCGTGGCTGCAATCCTGCGCCCGACCGGCGCCCGCGCTCGGCGCGTGGTGTGCGCCGATGCGCCGGATGGTCCTGGCCAGCGATGCCGAGCGCCGCGATTGGCTGCAGCGCCATTTCGTGCCGCATCGCATCCAGGCGCGGACTTCGGAGGGCGACGCCCCGGGCCAGCCCGACGCCGACGGCTTGCTCACGGCCTACTTTGAGCCCGTGCTCACGGCCACGCGCGAGCGTGTCGAGCCGTTTGTGGTGCCGCTGTATCGCCCGCCCGCAGGCCTGGGCCGCTCGCGCTGGCATTCGCGCGAAGCCATCGACACCCATCCCGATGCCCAGGCCGCGCTGGCGGGGCGCGAATTGCTGTGGGTGACCGATCCGCTGGACGCCCTGTTGGTGCACATCCAGGGTTCGGCGCGATTTCGTGTGCGCGAAGCCGATGGGCGCGAGCGCGACGTGCGCCTGGCCTATGCAGCCAGCAACGAGCACCCCTACCGCAGCGTGGGTGGCTGGTTGCTGCAGCAGCGCGAACTCACCGATGCGTCGTGGCCCGGCATTCGAGCCTGGGCGGCCCGCAACCCGGACCGCGTTCAGTCCATGTTGTGGAGCAACCCGCGCTATGTGTTTTTTCGCGAACTGCCCATGGATGCGGTGCAGACCGCGGAGGGCCCCATCGGCGCACAAGGCGTGCCCCTGACGGCCGGCCGCTCGATCGCCGTCGATCCCCAGAGCATCCCCTACGGCACGCCGGTCTGGCTGGCCTCACCCGGTCCCACGCTGGCCCTGCAGCGCCTGGTGGTCGCGCAGGACACCGGCAGTGCCATCCGCGGCGCCGTGCGCGCCGACTACTTTGTGGGCAGTGGCGCGGCCGCGGGCGACATCGCCGGGCGGCTCAAACAGCCGCTGCGGATGTGGGCCTTGTGGCCGAAGGGGGCTGCAGGTGGGTGAGGTCCTGTCATGGGCATGTCTTGAAGAACAAGAGCAAGCCATGGCCGAACGCAGCGCGCTCCAGGCTGAACGCAATTTCAACGGCCCAAACCGCCGAGGGCTCGGGGTGCCGTCATGACCAACCCAGGAGATGCTCCCCGCTGGCATGATCGGCGCCGGGCGCGTTGGGCCTGGTTCGTGCTGATGGGCGTGCTCGTGGTCCTGGCCATAAGGACCCTATCGCCATACAAGCCGCGATTCGAATCTGAACTTCTGGGCGATGCGCTGAACATGCTGGTGGCGCTGGCTCTGGCAGCCTCAGCTTGGGTGTTGGCCCTGGCCCAGGCGCAGGGGTGGCGCCGTCGCGTGTCGGTCGTGGGGGCCTCGATGTTGATGGTTCCTTGCATGGTCGTCGTCGCCATCAATGCCTTCGAGCTTGCCACCGCAGAGTCGCCGCGGCGCGAGTCCATCGACACCCTGGTGCTGAGTCCGCAGGTGCGACTGCACCTTTATCGCACCGACTGCGGCGCCACCTGTGCATATGGCCTGGTGCTGCACAAGGAAATCGATACCGGCGTGGGCCTTGTGTTCGAACGCAAGCTTTGGTCGCGTTATCGGGCAAGCGACGGCAGGCTCCAGATGCAGGCGGACGGCCGTGCGGTTGAGGTTTGGCCCGACCGCAGCGACAAGGCGGTGGTTGCGCTGGATTGAGGCGGGCCAGCAGATGCCTGCGAAAGCAGGTCGCGGCACCTTGTGCAATTGCTACAAGTTGCGTAGCTAATTTACGCCATTTGGGCGACATCTACGCTGGCCGGCCCGGCTCCAGGTGCCTCAGGGGCAGGCTGCCCGAAGCCTTGACCTCGCCCAGCGAGAAACTGGTGTGCAGGTCCTTCACGTTGGGCAGCCCCAGCAACACCTTGCGCGCCAGCGCCGAGAACTGCTCCAGGTCGGTGCTGACCACCTGCAATTCGAACGTGCCCGCGCCGCTGATGTAGTGGCAGGCAATCACTTCGGGCAAGCGCAGGATGGCCTCTTCCATCTGCCGTGTCAGCTCGGCCGTGTTGCGTTCGGCGTCCACGCGCACGAAGGCCAGCACACCCAGGCCGATCTTGTGGCGATCCAGAACCGCGCGATAGCCCAGGATGTAGCCCGCTTCTTCCAGAGCGCGCACACGGCGCCAGCACGGGGCGGCCGACAGGCCCACACGCGTGGCCAGTTCGGTGTTGGTGAGCCGCGCGTTGGCTTGCAGCTCTTTCAGAATCGCCAAGTCGAACTTATCAATCATCGCCAGAAATATGCAGTTTGAGCAAGATTATTGCGCAAAGCATCGATACGACGGCATGAAACGCAAACACCTATCTGCGCGATGGTCATACACTGGGCGCCGATTGACGCCCTGCAATGGGCGAGCCGTGGTGCCACACTGCGGTATCCGAGAGATCGAGCCTGGAGACATCCGATGAACGCGCCCCTGCCCGAATCCATCCGCAAGGCCCTCGAAACCGTCACCCTGGACGACAAGTACTCGCTCGATCATGGGCGGGCGTTCATGAGTGGGGTGCAGGCCCTGGTCAAGTTGCCGATGTTGCAGCGCCAGCGCGACGCACGCCAGGGCAAGAACACCGCCGGCTTCATCAGTGGCTACCGCGGTTCGCCCCTGGGCGGATACGACCAGGCG
>CAYNWR010000328.1:0-3618 GCA_964400915.1 uncultured Burkholderiaceae bacterium | reverse complement strand
TCCCGACCTTCGCATTGCGAACGCGACGCTCTCCCAGCTGAGCTACCCCCCCACGGTCCGCGTGCATTCTAGGGCATCCCGGTGCGGCCGGGGGTTGCCAGGTTGGGTGAGCTGCTAAGGTTGCAGCATTCAAACGAGGAGACGTTTTCATGAAGTTCAATCGCAAGGTCTGGGGGCGCTGGGCGGCAGCGTTGGTGCTGTTGGTGGGTTCGGCGGCGTCGCAGGCCCAGCAGGGCGTGCTCAACATCATCTGCAGCGCGGGCACCGCGTTTTGCGAATCGCTCGCGCGGAGCTATCAGCGCACCACGCCAGCCAAGGTGAACATGATCGCCAAGAGCACGGGCGAGGCGCTGGCGCAGTTGATTGCCGAGCGCGCCAACCCCAAGACGGACCTCTGGTATGGCGGCACGGGGGATCCGCACCTGCAGGCGGCCGAGCAGGGCCTGTTGCAGGACTACCGTTCCGCGCAGATCGACCAGCTTCACGATTGGGCAGTCAAGCAGGCGCGCGTGTCGGGTTGGCAAACGGTGGGTGTGTACCTGGGGCCGCTGGGCTTTTCGTACAACCCCGAAGTGCTGGCGCGCAAGGGGCAGCCCGTCCCTGCATGCTGGGCCGATTTGCTCAAGCCCGGCTACAAGGGCGAGATCCAGATGGCGCATCCCAACTCGTCGGGCACGGCCTATGTGGTGATCGCGTCGCTGGTGCAGATCATGGGCGAGGAGGCCGCCTTTGCCTACCTGGCCAGACTCGATCCCAACATCAGCCAGTACACCCGCTCGGGCTCGGCGCCGATGCGCAACGCCGCGCGCGGCGAAAACGCCATTGGCCTGAGTTTCATCGCCGACGTGGTGGGTGAGGCCTCCACCGGACTGCCGATCAAGTGGGCCGTGCCGTGCGAGGGCACGGGCATGGAGATCGGCTCGATGTCGCTCATCAAGGGCGCGCGCAACACGGCCGAGGCGCGCAAGTTCTACGAATGGGTGCTCACGCCCCAGGTGCAGGACGCCGCGCACCTGGAGGCCAAGTCGCCGCAATACCCGTCGCACAAGGCGGCCAAGGTGCACCCGGACATGCCCAAGCTGTCGGAGCTCAAGCTCATCGATTACGACTTCGCGCGTTATGGCACGTCGCAAGTGCGGCGCGGCTTGATTGCCCGCTGGGAGCGCGACATCGGGAACCAGCGGCGGTGAGCGAAGCATCGGGTCAAAGCCAGGGCCGGCCCCCCGATTTCGTGGCGGTGGTGGCTGCCTACGAGGCGGCCTTGCTCGCGCGCGGACTGCAGACGGAAGGGGCGCACTCGCTGCGCGCCAGTGCGCCGTTGCCGGTTGTGCCGGCCCCGGCGGTCGTGGCCGATGTGCCCGTGGCCTTGCTTTTTTCGCCACACCCCGACGATGAAGTCATCACCGGCGCAGCGGCCCTGCGCCTGCGGCAGGAAAGCAACTGGCGCGTGGTCAACATCGCCGTGACGTTGGGCAGCAAGACCGAGCGGCGCGCGTCGCGTTGGGCCGAGCTGCAAGACGCCTGCGCCCATCTGGACTTCGAGCTGCACAGCGCCACAGGTGAGGACGCACGCGCGCTGACCGAAGTGCACCCCGCGCGTCGCACGGCCGACCCTGCGGGCTGGGCGGCCCTGGTGGCGCCGGTGCGCGGCTGGATCGAGCGCCTGCAGCCGCGTGTGATCGTGGCGCCGCATCTGCTGGATGGGCACGGCGCCCACATCGGCACGGCGCTGCTGGTGCGCGATGCGCTGGCCCAGGCCCAGGTGCGGGGTCCGGTGCATGTGCTGGGCACCGAATACTGGAACACGCAGTTGGAGCCGGCGCTGATGGTGCAGGTGGCACCGGCGATGGTGGCGCAGCTCATGCAAGCCTTGGCCTTGCACGTGGGCGAGGTGGCGCGCAACCCTTATCACCTCAGCCTGCCGGCCTGGTTCATCGACAGCTCGCGCCGCGGTGCCGAGCGTGTGATGCCGCCGGGCAGCGCGGCCACCGGCTGCAGCTTTGCCAGTCTGTACGGCTGGTGGCGCTGGGACGGCAACGCATTGGTGCCGATGCCCGCGCGCCTGGCTCGCAGCAGCGATCGGCTGGCCGATTGCTTCGAGGGTTGAGGCGCCGGTCTCGCAGGTCGTTCAGGCCATGGCGACGGGGCGCAGGATCTGTCCCGGGGTCTGCACGTCCGCGCGCAGGCCCTGGGCATCGGCCACCATTCGCCCATTGACCCACACCCCGTGCACACCCACGGCGTCGGTGTGCAGGCGCGGTGCGCCGCCGGGCAGGTCGAACACGCGGCGCTTGGGGCCACGCCCCACCGTAGCGGGGTCGAACAGCAGCAGATCGGCCGCAAAGCCTTCGCGGATCTCGCCGCGGCCTTGCAGGCCCAGGATCTGCGCGGGCCGCTGCGTGAGCATCTGCACGGCCTGCGGCAGGGTGATGGCGGCCAGGTCGCGCGCCCAGTGGCCCAGCAGGTGAAGGCCAAAGCCCGCGTCGTTGAAGAAGGTGAGGTGCGCGCCCGCGTCGCTCAGGCTCACCAGGCTGTGGGGGTGGCGCAGCATGCGGCCCACGGCGTCTTCGTCGCTGTTGAGCAGCAGGGCCGTGAAGACGGTGCGCAGGTCTTCCTGCAGCGCCAGGTCCAGCATCACGTCCAGCGGGTCTCGGCCCGTGGCGAGGGCAATCTGCGCAATGCTTTGCTGCTCCAGCGCGGCGTGGTTGCTGTGGGCCACCTCCACCACGTGCACCTTGTCCCATTCGCCGTTGAAGAGCCGAAAGACGGCGGGCTGGGCCAGTTCGGCGCGCACGGCATCGCGAAACGACGCGCTGCCCAGCATGGCCTTGAGCGCTTCGCCGCGCAGGCCCAGTGCGGGCTTCCACGAGGCGAGGCCTTCCACGGGGTAGGGCGACTCCATCGTGAAGTCCATGGTGAGCGGGCAGCACGACACCTGGCCCAGCAGGCGCCGCCCGCGTGTGTTGGCGGCGGCGATGGCGTCCAGATCCTTGAACACCGCCTGTGGGTTGGTGCTGTTGTGCAGCAGCGCGGCGATCATCACGGGCCGCCCGGATTGGGCCGACATCTCTTCCAGAAAGGGCACGGGCATCTGGCCGCCCTTGGTGACCATGAAGGTGCCCTTGCCCCCTTCGCCCATGGCGCGCACCAGCGCCAGCAGCTCGGTGTCGTCCGCCAGGCGCGAGGGCATGGGCTGGCCGCCGTCGCCGTTGTGCGCGGGGCTGGTGCTGCTGGCCAGGCCCACGGCGCCCGCCTGCATGGCCTCGCGCACCACGGCGCACATGGCCTGCACCTCGTCTGGCGTGGCGGCGCGGCGCGTGGCGTCGGCCCCCATCACCCAGGTGCGCAGCGACGAATGGCCCAGGTACGCGGCCACGTTGAGCGCGCAGCCGCGACGCTGCAGCAGATCCAGGTATTGCGGAAAGGTCTCAAACGACCAGTCGACACCGCGGCTGAGCACGTCGTAGGACATGCCCTCCACCTGCGTGAGGTTGCGCAGCGTGCGCTCGCGGTCGGCGGGTTTGCAGGGCGCGATGGTGAAGCCGCAGTTGCCGATCACGGCGGTGGTGTCGGGGCCGGCGTTGGCCATGGCCACGGCGCCGAGGCGGTACTCGTCCC
>CAYNWR010000327.1:0-3634 GCA_964400915.1 uncultured Burkholderiaceae bacterium | reverse complement strand
GTCGTTTCGACGATCGCATCCAGCATGTCGGCCGCCAGATCATCGTCCGGGAGTTCGTCCGGTGGATATTTTGCGAAACGCGTGTTGGGCTCCAGAGTCAGGTGATAGATCGACACATGCGGCGGCTTGTAGGCCAAGGCCGCATGCAGATCGCGGAGCAAACCCTCGAGCGACTGCCGGGGCAGCGCATACATGATGTCGATGTTGAAGGTTGAAAAGCAGCGGGCGGCTTCGTCCAGCGCCTCGTGGGCCTGCGCGCTGTTGTGCACCCGACCCAGCGCCAGCAGGGCTGCGTCGTCGAAGCTTTGCACTCCCACCGACAAGCGCGTGACCCCGGCCGCCCGAAAGGCAGCAAATCGGTCGCGCTCGAAACTGCCCGGGTTGGCTTCCAGTGTGATTTCACATCCCGGTTCCAAATTAAGGCGCGCCCGAACGGCAGCCAGCAATTCATCGACAACCGCAGGCTCAAACAGACTTGGTGTACCACCGCCGATGAAGATGCTGGACACCTGGCGACCCCATATCGAAGGCAGCGCGGTTTCCAGGTCGCTGACGAGCGCTCCCACGTATTGCCGCTGCAGCGCGGCATCGGGACGCTTTTCATGCGAATTGAAATCACAGTAAGGGCATTTGCGCAGGCACCAGGGCAGGTGCACGTACAGGGCCAAAGGCGGCAAGCTTGCAAGTTGCAAGACACCGGCCCGGTGATGGCCAAGGTCTAAAGCCACTGTCCGCGCATCAAAGCCATCATCTGTCGGGCCGCTTGTCCCCGGTGACTCAGGCGATTCTTGTGATTGGGTTGCAATTGCGCAAAGGTCTTGCCAAGTTCAGGCAGGAACATCACGGGATCGAACCCAAAGCCATTGTCACCCACAGGCTCCAAGGCGATTTCGCCGCGCACGCGCCCATGGGCGATCAGCGGCTCGGGATCGTCCGGACTGCGCAAGGCCACCAGCACGCTGACCAGAGCCGCCCGGCGGTTTGACCGACCCTGAAGTTGCTCAAGCAAGGCCCTTACGTTGTTGGCATCGCCCTTGGTGTAGCCGAACTGGGTGGCGTAGTCGACGGTATCGACACCCGGGAGACCGCCAAAGGCGTCCACACAAAGGCCCGCATCGTCGGCGATCGCCGCACAACCCGACGCTGCAGACGCATGCCGTGCCTTGAGCAAGGCGTTTTCGACAAAGGTGCGATGCGGTTCGTCGGTGTCCCCGATGCCCAGCTCCGATTTGGAGATCAGTTCCAGCGGCAGCTCTCCGAACAGCGCACGCAATTCGACCAGTTTGCCCCGGTTATTTGATGCCAGCACCAGTTTCATATCAAAATTGGGTCGTAGCGATCGTCCACTGTACACGTACAGCTATAACTTATATAGCAATCAATTACCCGTGGTTGACTTGACCAAAGGATCGCTCAACGCAGATTGCTGATAGCGGATCAATTGCTGGATACCGGATTGGGCCAGATCCAGCAACGCATTCAGCTCGGCGCGCGCAAATGCCGTTCCTTCGGCGGTTCCCTGTACCTCAACGAAATGCCCGGACGCCGTCATGACCACGTTCATGTCGGTGTCGCAAGCCGAGTCCTCGCTGTAGTCGAGATCGAGCATCGGACGGCCCCTGACGATACCAACCGAGACGGCAGCGACCGCCTCGCGAATCGGGGATTGGGCCAGTTTGCCGGCCGCCATCAAGGCCGTCACTGCATCGTGTGCCGCCACAAAAGCACCCGTGATGCTGGCGGTTCGCGTCCCACCGTCGGCCTGGATGACATCGCAGTCGAGATGAATCGTGCGTTCGCCCAGACCTGCCAGATCGAACACGGTACGCAACGAGCGGCCAATCAGGCGTTGGATTTCCTGGGTCCGTCCACTTTGTTTGCCACGCGCGGCCTCGCGGTCGCCTCGTGTGTGCGTGGCGCGGGGCAACATGCCGTACTCCGCGGTCACCCAGCCTTCGCCCGAACCCTTCTTGTGCGGCGGGACCCGCTCCTCGACCGATGCGGTGCAAAGCACCTGGGTGTGCCCGTATTCGATCCAGACGGATCCTTCTGCATGCCTGGTGAATCCGCGAACCAGGCGAATTGGCCGCAAGGCATCCAAGGCGCGGCCCATGCCACGCTCAACCGGCAGGTCTGCCATTGTCAATCCCTCAAATGAATGTCAATTGTCGTTGCGGCGCCCGGCTGAGCGGCGGATCGCCTCGTTGATTTCGGCGATCGAGCGCTCGATGGCGTCGTCGTCGAATTCTTCAACCCCTTGCCCCGGCCCTGTGGCTTCGATGGTGGACTCGAAAGCGTCGTCGCTGATCGAATCGGTTGATATTCCCCGCGTGGATTCAAACGCATCGGGTGTTTCCCATTCGATCGCCAATGCGGTCACGTTGTCGCTGCTGCTGCCGGCACGCCGCATGGCCTCCTCGACGAGTTCAGGAACAGCCGCAGACACCACATGGGCACCCATGGTCTTGACGATTTCGTCGTCGGCCACCGGTTCCCACAGACCGTCGGAACAAAGCAGCAACTTGTCGCCATGCTGCAGTGCGATCGGGCCACCGATGTCAAACACCGGCCGAGCCGGAGAACCCAGGCACGTGAACAAGACGTTGCGACTCACGCGATCGGAACTGCGGGGCAGCGCGCCCTGATGCTCTGCGTAAGAGTGGTCACGCGTCTTGTTGAGCAAGGTGCTTTCGCGCACGACATACAGACGCGAATCACCGCAATGAACCCAGGTGGCCTTGCCCCCCTGCACCACAGCGGCGACCAGCGTCGTCCGCGGCGAATCCATCATGTTGCGATTGATCGCATACCGCACGATGTCCCGATGGGCAGCCAAAAGCGCCTGCGCAAGAAAGGACGGTGCGTCCGCCAGGCGCGGACGTGCGTGGGATTGGAACATCGCCGACACGGACTGCAAGGCAATCTGCGCGGCAACCTCCCCTTCCGGGTGGCCACCCATGCCATCGGCCAGGACAAAGAGGCCGGACTCCCTGGTGTAGCAATAGCCCATGCGATCCTCGTTCTTCTCTCGGCCACCCTTGCGGCTGACCTGGAAGACAGAGAATTTCATCGACCCTTGACCCCGAAATTGGTCGCTTCCTTGACTTTGTTCTTCGCCTCACCGACCGCCGTGTCAAAACCCAGACGGATCTTTTCGGCCACCGACAGGCGGGTATAGCGACGTTCGCCCTCGCGGCTCAACTCCTTCTGAAGCGCGAAAACCGACTGTGGCCGTGACAGTGGATCAAGCGCCATGCACCACTCCACCACTTCGATGAGGTTGTCGGAATAGACGCCGCGCAACTTGGACAAGGAAAGCGACAAGCGGTCTTTTTCCGTGCGCTGCGGCGCCTCATTGGGCGGGTAGCCCTGCATACACGCGTAGATGCAGGCGCCAATGGCGTAGATGTCGGTCCATGGCCCCATGGTTGCATCGCGTCGATACATCTCGGGCGCGGCAAATCCCGGCGTGTACATCGGGCGAATGAAGTTGCCTTCCTTGCTCAAGACCTCGCGCGCAGCTCCGAAATCGATGAGGACCGCGCGGTTGTCATCGCATATGAAGATGTTGGCAGGCTTGATATCCAGGTGCAGCATCTTGTGCTGGTGCACGATGCGCAGGCCCCGCAGGATC
>CAYNWR010000326.1:0-3644 GCA_964400915.1 uncultured Burkholderiaceae bacterium | reverse complement strand
GCAGGTGTTGACGAACAGCAGGTACTTCTGCCGGTTGTCGAAGAAGCGGAAATTCTTCGACGGTGTGCCGTCGGCTTGCAGTTCCATGGGTTCGGCCGGGGGCCGGTTGCTGACGACCTGCATGGCGAGTCTCCCGTTGGTGCCGGACCTGTCGGCCCGAAGGCCCTCAGTGGCGCGTGGCCAGCAAGGCTTGAACCACTTCGTTGAATCCCTTGCTGCGTTCGGAGGGTGCCACAAATCGCGGCAAATGGTTCAGGTGTGGCACAAAACGCGCGATGTTGGCGACCCCGATGCTGTGGATGAAGTGCTGGAACATCGCTTCGTCGTTGCCCGAATCGCCCACGAAGACCCAGCAGTCCAGCTCGGCCGCCAGGTCGCGGCCCCACAGCGTGCGCACGATCCAGCGGGCGCCGTTCCATTTGTCGAAGCGGCCATAGCAACCGTGGATGTGGATGCTGCTCACGCTGGTGACCATGCCTTCGTCGCGCAGGATCGCCAGCACGGCTTGAACGGTTTCAGGCGGCAGGCGCGCGTGTTCCTGGTAGTCGAAGGCCAGATCGGTTTCGCGCCCGTCGCTGTCGGGAGACAGCGCGACACCCGGCACCTCGCGCAGCACGCGAGCCGCCACAACGCGCATGCGCGCTGCATTTCTCGCGCGCTCGGCAGCATCCTGCTGATATATTTTCGATAGCAAACAATCAACAGATGCTGATCGCTCCATGCCGATTTGATTCAAAACGGCGGGTGAGGCCAGCGCCACGGCTCCGTTTTCAACCACCACCGCGTCAACGGGCCAGTTGCTGGCCCGCGCCTGCGCCCAGCCCACAGGCCGCCCCGTGATGGCCACCACGCTCAGCCCGGCTGCCTTGAGCGCGTGCAGCGCCTGCAGGGTGTCGGACGGAACCACGCCATCGGTCGTGAGGGTGTCGTCGATGTCGGTGAACACACCGGTGATGCGCGCGCGTGCTGCAGCAGGCCAGCGCGACAACGGCAGCATCGGGCTCATACCCTGGCCGCGCGCCGTGTCAGAGGCACCTGGGCCGCTCGATCAACGGCGCCGGGGCAGCTCGACCACACGGCCAGGTGCATCGCCGCGCACCGGAATGTCCAGGCCGGGCATGGGCACGCGGGTGGCTTGCGCCAAGCGCCGATCCCCCTGGCGTGCGCCGGTGCAGCCCTGGCCGTCGATGTGGCGCAGCGCAACGCCCAGCATCACCTCGGCGGGGTCGCCCAGCTGGCGGTCGAAATCGTCCGAAGCCGGGCAGGTGGCCGCAAAACCAGCGGCGTACCCGCCTTCACCCTTGTCGTTGACCCCTTCGAACTGGATCGGGAACAGCGCCAGGTTGCAGTTGTCGGTGCGCGAGAACCCATAAGGCTTGCCGCAGCTGGTGCTGCCGATGATGTGGACCGAGAGGCCAACACCGCGCAGACCGTTGATGATGGACTCGCTGGCCGAACAGGTGGCGTCTGTCGCCAGCACGTACACCCGCGGCAGGTTCAGTCGAGGCAGGGTTTCGCCGCGCAGGTACTTGACCTCCGATGCATCCACCGTGGGGGTGATGCGGTAGACGAAGTCTTCACCCAGGATGGCGCGGATCTCGGCACCCAGGCGGTCGTTGTAGATCAGGCGCTCGAACACCTTGCCGTCCGATGCCGGGCCCGCCACCATCGAGGCCAGGCCCTGCGCCACATACAGCAGGCCACCGCCGTTGTAGCGCAGGTCCAGCACCAGGTCCTGGATGCCACTGGCCGACACCTGCTTGACGGCATCGATCAGCCGATCCTGCGACCCGCGTGTGTGTGAATGAAACGCGAAGTAGCCCACACGCCGCCCTTGCGGACTGCTCACCACGGTGGCCAGGGGCAGCGGGTCGGCCTTGACCTGCGCGGCCTTGAGCGTGACCGTCGTATCGGCGGAACCGGTGCGCACGCGATAGACAAAGGTGATGCTGGCGTTGGCATCGGCTGGGTTCCAACCGTCTTCACCGGCCTGGTCCACACGCACCAGTTCCGCGCCACGCGCCAGCCCGGCCAGGGCGGCGGGCGAATTCGGCTCCACGCGCGCCACCCGTATGCGGCCAAACGGATCGACGCCCCAGATCAGTCCGTAGCTGTAGCCTTCCCCCGTGGTGAGCACGTCGGCCTGGTTGAAGCTTGCTGCAAAGCTGAAACGGTCCTTGGGTTGGCCAAAGGCATCCCTTTGGCGTGTGCGCAGGGCGTAGAAGTAGTCCTGCGGCGATCCACCCGAATCGGCATCGGGCACTTCCTTGTTCCACAGGTAGGTTTCGTCGAAGAACGAACGCAGAAACTGCTTCTGACTGGGGTCGTCGCAGAGGCCAGCCACGGTTTCGGAAGGCACACTGGGCGTGAGCACAGGCCCGCTCGCGCCTTCCCCGAAAGACAACAGGCCGGGGTAGCACACGTCCACGCTGCCGTTGCAACCACCCGGACTGCCGCCCCCACCACCGCAACTGGCGAGCAGCGCCGCCACGGCGACAACGGCCCAGGCGGTGGACAAGCGGCGGACAAACCCGCGTTGGTGGCGCATACCCATCAGATGACTCCCCAGATGCAGCAGCGGACATCTTAGAGGGCCCAGGCGCCGCTGGCGAGCGCTCCATGCGGGTTGTGCCGGCCTGGCATCCGGTGACGGCTTTGCCCGCCCAAGGCGCAATGCGGGGGTTTCAGTTGTCGTGCAGCGCCAGCCCCGCGTGTTCGCGCAAGGGGTGGAAGTGGATTTTGGGAAAGCGCTCCTGGGCCAGGCGCACGTCGTAGGGGCTGGTGCACAGAAAGGCCAATGCGTCGGCGGCATCGAGTGCGAGGCGTTGCGGATACGCATCGGTGAAGGCCTTGAGTTCGGCGGGTGTGTCGGCGGTGATCCAGCGGGCACCCGTGTAGGGACAGGCCTCCAGGCGCACGTCGGCGTCGTATTCCGACTTGAGGCGGTGCTGCACCACCTCGAACTGCAACTGGCCCACCGCGCCGAGCAACATCGGGCCACCGACCTGCGGCCGGAAGACCTGAATCGCGCCTTCCTCACCCAATTGCGCCAGGCCTTGTTGCAGCTGTTTGGTTCGCAGCGGGTTCTTGAGGATCACCACGTTGAACATCTCGGGTGCAAAGAAGGGCAGCCCCGTGAATTGGAGGTTGGCGCCATCGGTGATGGTGTCGCCCAGTTGAACGCCGCCGTGGGTCGTGAAACCGATGATGTCGCCCGCATAGGCCTCGTCGACCGCCTCGCGACGCTGCGAGAGAAAGGTCACCACCGCCGTGGGTCGCAGCTCCTTGCCGGTGCGCTGCACCTTGAGCTTCATGCCCGCCCCGTACCGCCCCGATGCGACACGAACGAAGGCGATGCGATCGCGGTGGGCCGGATCCATGTTGGCCTGCACCTTGAACACCACGCCGGAAAAATCAGGGCCGTCGGGCTGCACGATCTGCTCGCGCCGTTCGCGCTGCATCAGCACGCTGCTCGCGCGCGGCCGCGGCGAGGGCGCCAGGTCCACCAGCGCGTCGAGCACCTCCATCACGCCAAAGTTGTTGACACCCGAGCCAAAGAACACCGGCGTCTGGCGCGCGGCCAGAAAGGCTGCGTGGTCCCAGGTGGGCGAGGCACCAACGGCCAGCTCCATGTTCTGCTCGGC
>CAYNWR010000325.1:0-3668 GCA_964400915.1 uncultured Burkholderiaceae bacterium | reverse complement strand
ATTCGACGCCACAAAGAACCCCCACGAATTCAACCGCTTCGGCTGGGTCGTCGAGGTCGATCCGATGGACCCGTTTGCCATGCCCGTCAAGCGCACGGCGCTGGGCCGAGCCGCGCACGAAGGGGCCTGGGTGGGTGTCACGCAAGACCAACGCGCCGTTGTCTATTCCGGTGAGGATGCCCGCTTCGAATACATCTACAAGTTCGTCAGCCGCGATCCCATTCGCCCTGCCGGCAACGGCTTGACGAAGGCCCAGGCCAACCGCGATCTGCTGGACCACGGAACCTTGTACGTGGCACGGTTCGACGCCGATGGCACGGGCGTTTGGCTGCCGCTTGTCCATGGACAAGGCCCGCTCACCGCAGCCAATGGCTTCACCGACCAGGGCGACGTCGTGATCAGGACACGGCAGGCCGCAGACCTGCTCGGCGCCACGCGCATGGACCGCCCCGAGTGGCTGGCCATCGATCAGGCCAAACGCGAGGTGTTCTGCACCCTGACCAACAACAGCCTGCGCGGTCGCGCACCCAATCCCGGTCCCGACGCGGCGAATCCGCGCGCCAACAACGTGATGGGTCAGATCATCCGCTGGACAGAGACCGGCGATTTCGACAGCACCCACATGCGCTGGAGCCACCTCGTGCTGGCCGGCGATCCGGCCAACACCCGTCCCGAGGCCAAGGGCAACATCCGCGGCGACATCTTTGCCTGTCCCGATGGGCTGATGCTGGACAACCGGGGGGTGCTGTGGATACAGACCGACGCCGCTGCAGCCGAGATGAACAAGGGCGAGTTCGAGCGCATTGGCAACAACCAGATGCTGGCCTGTGACCTGGAATCGGGCGAGATCCGCCGCTTTCTCACAGGGCCCGTCAACGCCGAAATCACGGGTGCCACGCTGACACCCGATGGACAGACCCTGTTCATCAACGTTCAGCATCCCGGGGAAACGCCGTCCGAACGCAGCAACCCCGCTCGGCCCGCCCAGTATTCCACCTGGCCGGGTTTGGGCGCCCGGCCGCGCTCCGCCACCGTGGCCATTCGCAAGGTCGAGGGTGGCCGCATCGGAACCTGATGACGCACAACACCGGCTGGTTGCTGTCACGAGCGCACATTGCTAGGATGGCACTCGCAGATGGCCTGGTAACTCGATCACAACCTTGGGAGATTCGACATGCTTGACAAGAGCCGCGCGATGGCTGTTTCGAAGAGCTTCATGGATGGCTCCATCGACACGAAGGGCTTCTACAGCCAGCTCACGCAAACCCTGGCCGAGGAAATGGGGTGCACCCGCGCCAGCCTGTGGATCTACCCCAACCCCGATCTGCAGGACAGCATCGAATGCCTGGGTCTGTGGGACCGCACCGAAGGCACTTTCGCTGCGGGGACCATCTTGCGCGAGGACGATTTCGGCGCGTATTTCGAGGCGATGCGCAAGACGGGGCTCATCGATGCAGGGGATGCCCGCAACCACCCGGACACCTCGTGTTTCAACGAAATTTATTTCGGCCCCTTGAATATCTATTCCCTGCTGGATGTGGGCATCAATGTTGCTGGACGTCCGTATGGTCTCTTTTGCTGCGAGAACACCACGGACGTCATGATGTGGACGCCTCAGCAGGTCGAGTACCTGCGTGCGGTGGGTACCCTGCTCGGGTTTGCCTTGCGCAAGGCACACGCCTGAACCCAGCTTCGGGCGCCGGCCCCTTGCGCTGCGTCGTGCTGGCGCAGCACCCATAATTGAACGCCTGACGGTGCGCCTGACGAATGGTGCACGGGCTTTCTGTTCGGCGCATCACGCCTCCAATCAATGGCATCCGACACCAAGCAACCCTACGAAATCGCCCGCGAAACCGTCAAGCAATTGACGAGCCGCAAACTGGCGCCGACACCGGACAATTACCGTGCGGTTTATTTTGAAGTCGCTGGCACCAAGCCCTTGCCCGTGTTTCCGGCAGAGCCTTTCAAGGAAATCGTCAGCCAATTCAAACCCGCCAATCCAGGCCAGCAAAAGCAGCTGGCACTGCTGGACTACGCGATCTCCACCCGCAATTGGGACACGTTCCAGAATGCCTTGCTGGCTTACGTCGGGTTTGGTGCCAAAGGCACCGGTGAGACTGTAGCGGCGGCGCTCACGGCGTCATCGGCTGCAGGCTCGAACGGGCTTGCCGTCAGCGGTCTCACGGTCGAATTCCTCAACCAGATCGCCCGCCTGATCGAATTTGCCATGCCAGCCTTTGGCAAGGACGATGAACAGTTCGTCGCCAAGGCCGAACGCCTTGTCGCCGAACTGCGCCTGTCACCGCCCGATCTGCCTCTGGTCAAGTCCAATCTGGCCAATTTTTCGCATCGGATGTCGTTTGCAGCGGAAGATCAGGCCGAGATCCGCAAGTCGCTGCTGCGCATGCTGCAACTGATCGTGCAGAACGTGGGCGACCTCAGTCCAAGTGACCGTTGGCTGCAGGGTCAGGTCGATTTGCTGCGCAAGGCCTGCGAGCCGCCCATCGCGCTGCGGCGCCTCGATGACCTTGAACGCCGCCTGAAGGAAGTGATTGCTCGTCAGGCGGACATGAAGCATCGCGAACAGGACGCGCAGACCCGCATGCGGGAATTGCTGGCGTCCTTTCTCGAACGCCTGGCCAAGGGCAGCGCATCCAGCCAGGTCTACCAGGGCAAGCTGGAGAACACCGCCCGGCAACTTGCGCAGGCTCAATCCCTGGAAGACATCGCCCCGGTCTTGCAGGAAGCCATCGAAGCCACACGCACCATGGTTCAGGAAACCCAGGCGACACGCGACGAGTTGGACAACATGAACACCAAGGTGCAGGCGGCCGAAGACGAGATCGCCAAGCTGCATGTCGAACTCGATCGTGTCAGCGCCCAGGCCCGTCACGACCCATTGACGGGAACGCTCAACCGCAAGGGACTCGATGAGGCCATGGAACGTGAGTTCAAGGCCTCGCAACGCAAAGGCACGGCCTTGTGCGTCGCGGTGATCGACATCGACAATTTCAAGAAGCTCAACGACACACTCGGTCACGACGCGGGCGACGCGGCCTTGACCCACCTGTCCAGCGTGGCGCGCCAGACCTTGCGCCCGCAGGACACCCTGGCCCGCTATGGCGGTGAGGAGTTCATCGTGTTGATGCCCGATACGGGCATGGAAGAAGGCATTGCCGCCATCCAGCGGGTGCAGCGCGAACTGACCAAGAACATTTTTCTGCGCGACAACGAAAAGGTGTTGATCACCTTCAGCGCAGGGGTGGCGCAGGTTGCAGCTCAGGAGACACACGCCGAATCGATCCGGCGCGCCGACCAGGCCATGTACCTGGCCAAGCGCTCAGGCAAGAACCGGGTGGTTGCTGCCTGAGGCGCCGCGTGGGCTTCAGCCCATGTGCAGGCCACCGTTGCAGGAAAAATCCGCACCGGTGGTGAAGCCTGAATCGTCGCTGGCCAGCCAGCCCACGATGGAGCCGATTTCTTCGGGCGTTCCCAGGCGTTTGACAGGGATGGTTGCCACGATCTTCTCGAGCACATCCGCGCGAATCGCCCGAACCATGTCGGTGCCGATGTAGCCGGGGCTGACGGTATTCACGGTGACGCCCTTGGCTGCCATCTCCTGCGCCAAGGCCATCGTAAAGCCGTGCATCCCGGCCTTGGCGGCCGAG
>CAYNWR010000324.1:0-3669 GCA_964400915.1 uncultured Burkholderiaceae bacterium | reverse complement strand
CGGCCAGGACGTACTTGAGGTCGGCAGAGCCATCTTCGTCCGGCGGGGTGCCCACCGCGATGAACTGGATCGTGCCGTGTTTGGCGGCCTGTTCGATGTCGCTCGTGAAATGCAGACGACCGGCGGCGACGTTGCGGCGCACCATGTCCTCGAGGCCCGGCTCGTAGATGGGGATGCCACCGGACTGCAGAATGCGGATCTTCTCGACGTCGACGTCAAGGCACAGGACGTCATTGCCAACGTCGGCCAGACAGGTGCCACTGACCAAACCCACATAGCCGCTGCCGATCACCGTGATTTTCAATTTCCACTCCTGCCCTCTGAGGGCGACATGAGGCCGGGCAAGCCCGTTCCACGCCGCTTGCGCGACCCATGGCAACGATGATAAGCCGTGCTGGCTTCAAGACTGTGACGGATGGCGCTCGCCTGGCGGTGACCGGCATGCTGGGATTGGCTGTGGCGGCCAGCCATCCGACGGCGCCGGCCCTCGTGCTCTGCCTGTTCTGCATCGTCTTTGCCTGGCACCTTGCCGCGCCCAACAGCTGGGTCTGGTTGATACCGGCGGCTTTGCCCATCCTGAATTTCATGCCCTGGACTGGGCGCATCTGGCTCGATGAGTTCGACGTTCTGCTACTGGCCTGCGTGGCCGGAGGCACCGCCTCGCAGGGTTCGATGTCATGCAAGCCAGATCTTCAAGTGCCAATGGGTCGCGCAATGAAGTGGTTTCTGGCCGCTGTTGGGGTCTCATTGGGAGTTGGCCTCTGGCGGGGCCTGCCACCGTTCGAAACGGCAGCCACCTGGGATTGGCAGTTTGGCGGATACGACGAGGCCGTCAATGCGCTGCGCGTGGGCAAGGCGCTGCTGTGGATCTTGTTGCTACTGCCCATGCTGCTGCAAATCCGTCACGACGCCCGCCAGTCGCAACGGATGCTGGTCGGGCTTGTGGTCGGCCTGGCCATGGCGGTCCTCTTGGTGCTCGACGAGCGCTACCGCTTTCCTGGCCTCTGGGATTTCAGCGCCTGGTATCGAGCGGTGGGCCCATTCTGGGAAATGCATGTGGGTGGTGCGGCGATCGATGTCTACCTGGCCTTGGCGCTTCCGGCAGCGGTGTTTCTTGCGTTGCAGCGTGGCGCCTGGGCGGTACGGCTTTTGTGCGGCCTGGTTGCCGCGCTGGGGGCTTATGCCGTGCTGGTAACGTTTTCGCGCGGCCTGTTGGTTTCGGCATTGATATCGATCGTTGTGATGCTGATCTTGCGGGAGGGCTTGCCGTGGCGGCGCCGCGCCCGGGTGCTGCTGAGCGCTTTGGGAGTTGCGGTGGTGGTCATCTGGAGCGCTGGCGCGTTCATGACGTACCGGATCAGCCTGCTCGAACACGACCTGACCTATCGCGTGGCCCAGTGGCGGCAAGCCCTGAGCTGGCCATCTTCATTCTTTGATTGGACGTTGGGGATGGGCCTTGGTCGTGCGCCCACGCGGGCGGCTTCCGAATCGGAGCTTGGCGGATGGCCTGTTCAAGTGCGTTGGGTTGACGAAGGGGATCGTCCCCACGTTCGTTTGCACGCGCCTGCGGCAGCCGGGCCAGGCAAGTCGGCAGGCCTGGCTGGTGCTGCCTTTGGATTGGTCCAGCGTGTGGCGGGCGATGGGCGTGCCAGGCCTTACTCCATCGAGATTGATTTCAAGGCGCCGCCCGGTGTGCGTTTGCGCGTTCGCCTGTGTGAGCAGCACCTGTTGTACTCGGCGGTTTGTCAGTCAGCGTTGTTTCGGGGCCAGGGGGACGCGAAGCAAGTTGGTGACAGCCAAGCCGGGTGGCGCCAGGAATCCCGCATGCTCATGGGCGGACCGCTCAATGCCGACCAAACGCGTGCAACGCGGGGGCTGATGTTGTGGGTGGAGGCGCTTGACCCGGGCACGGTGGTTCAATTGCGCCAGGTTCGCCTGTTGCCGGCCTGGGGACCGCAGTTGGTGCGCAACGATCAATTCAAGGATGGATTGGCCCATTGGCTGCCTTCCGCGCAACACCATTTCCTTCCTTGGCACATTGACAGTCACTATCTGGAACTGCTTGTCGAACGCGGCGCACTCGGGCTGGGCCTGTTTGGAGTTGCGTTGGCTGCAGCCTTCGCCAGGTTGTGGAATGTCAGAGAGAACACCAGCACGAGCGTGGTCGCGGCGTCCCTGGTTGGCGGTGCGATCATCGGGGTGATTTACGGCATTCAGGACAGTCCACGAGTGGCATTTTTGCTGTTTTGGCTGATCGCTTGGGGGTGCTTCTGGCCATCCCGGCGCACTGCGCTGTGATTTTGTCCCCACATCCAAATTGCAACTGAGCGCTCAATCCAATTTGCAGGGTCGGAGCGGCACCTTTGATCCGTATACTGGTGAACGTTGAACAAAAACCAAGGTTCGCTGAGCCGGCCAGCGCATAGGTCGCAGCTGATCGGACGCCAAACGCGCACGATGACTGGGATGGTTTCCTTGATTGGACGGTTGGGGCAGGTCGATTGATTCGAATCTTCAATCACTATCTGCATCGCAGCACCTTGCGAAAGGTGTTCTTCGACCTGCTGCTGGTTGTTGCGGTCGTGTTGCTCGCTGCCTTCTGGCAAGGCGCCGATGTTTCCCTCATCACCCATGTGGCCGGATCCGCATCCATGCTGGGGGTGGCCCTGCTGCTGATCAACTACGGCCTGGGTTTCTACCAGCGCACGCACACCCGGTCCGTCAACCAGACCAGCGCGCGTGGGGTCCTGGCCGTGTTCATGTCGGCGCCTTTGGCGTACCTGCTGTTTGGATTTACGTCCAGTGCAGGCATGGGGCGCCAGGGCCTCGCGGGCATTGCCATGCTGGGCGTGTTGCTGGTCATCATCCACCGGGTGGTGGTGGCCCATTCGGAGCCACAGAGTCGGGTCCGCTATCGCATCCTGATTGTTGGCGCTGGTCAGCGCGCGGCAATGGTGGGCAAGGCGCTCAAACGCGAGGACCCACATGTTGACGTGGTGGGGTACTACGCCAGCCCAACGGAAACCAACACCGAGGTCTCGGCCTGGGGTGTCTTGTCGCCTGCCAAATCATTGACCGACACGGCGCTGGAGTTGGAGGTGGACGAAATCGTTGTGGCCTTGACCGAGCGGCGCGGCGGCAGCATGCCGCTGCGCGAGCTGCTCGATTGCAAATTGCAGGGCATTCGGGTCGTCGACATTGCAACCCATTTCGAGAAGACGCGTGGCCAGATCCGGCTGGATTCGCTGTACGCGGGCTGGCTGATCTTTGGCGAAGGCTTCTCGCAAGGTACCGTCCGAACCGTGGTCAAGCGCATCTTCGACATTGCTTGCGCCCTGGTGTTGTTCGTGCTGGCTTCGCCGATCATGCTGGTGACCGCAGTGGCCATTGTTCTGGAGAGCCGTGGGCCCATCTTCTATCGCCAGGAGCGGGTGGGCTTCAATGGGCGGCTTTTCAATGTCGTGAAGTTTCGCAGCATGCGCACCGACGCCGAATCCGATGGCACCCCCAGATGGGCCACGGCCCAGGACGATCGCGTCACACGCATCGGCCGCTTTATCCGCAAGGTTCGTATCGACGAGTTGCCACAACTGTTCAGTGTTCTCAAGGGCGACATGAGTCTGGTGGGACCACGCCCTGAACGCCCTTATTTTGTCGACAAGCTGACCT
>CAYNWR010000323.1:0-3671 GCA_964400915.1 uncultured Burkholderiaceae bacterium | reverse complement strand
CGCCGCCCATTCGGTGATGGCATTCATCTTCACGGTCTGCGCCTGCTCGTCGCTCAATTGCGCAGCGTCGAACGAATCCCAAGGAATATCGCGGGCCATGTCCCAGCGCACGGACTCAAGTTGTTTGAACAGTTCGGGGTAAAGCATCGCTAGGCTCCCTGGCGTCGAGATGGAACCGGACATTCTAGGTGCCGTTCACTGACATCTTGCCAACAGGGGATTGCGCCACCAAGGCACGCCACCGCCACCGCGAACCCGTGAAGCTTTGGCTTGGCGGCGACCCTGGACGACCTGCCTATCGGGCAAGGCATGGGGCCGCGCCGCGCGCTCGGGGCCGCCCGACGCCCCCTCGCGCCGCCACGTCAGCCGTGGAACGCCGCGGCCACAATGATCGAGATGCCCAGGCACATCGCGGCCACCACCATGCCCAGCGCCAGGTTCTGCTTTTCCACCAGCTCTTCCCAGAGGTTGTAGGGCGTGAGCTTGTCGATGATCACGAAGGCGATCCAGAAGATCACCACGCCCATGACGGCGAACAACATCGATCCGAAAAACACGCCCGGCTTGAGCCATTCGATTCCCAGCATGATCCGCTCTCCTGTTTGCTCTGAAAAATGTAGCCATCAACAGCCTATTTGTGACCGCCACCGCCCGAACTGCCGCCCCAGGAACCGCCCGAGCTGCGGCTGGTGCTGCCACTGGACTGGGCACGGCAATCCTCCACGCGCGGGTCGCACCGCGTGGAGGCCAGCGCGATCCACAGCACCACGACGATCAGCAGCACCACGACGATCATCACCGCACACCCGATTCCCGAGGCGCTGGACACAGGCTTGACGTCGTCGCGCTTGAACTTGGCCAGCTGATCCCCCAGGCCAAAGGCATCGGCGACGATTTTTGCGTCGATGCGGGTGCCCACCGACCAGTTGCGCTCGGTCGGTGTCTGTTCCAGGGACAGCAGGTTGCGGCCGGTGACAAAGTCCTTGTTGGAGGTCTTCTGTCCGCGTTCGACAGGCCAATAGAACTCGCCCTCGACATAGGTGGTTTCGGCCTCGTAGGCGGATTCCAGCTCGTATTTGTAGTTGAGGTAGCGTGCAGACTGGCCGTTGTCGGACATCGACGCCGCACCGGTGATGGGCTTGACCAGGCTCCAGCCGTCGGTGGCATCGACGAGGAACTGAAAGCCCTTCTTGCGGTGATAGAGCAGGTACTCGCTCCAGCCAAAGTGCTCGTCATCCCCGGCCTCGTGCCCCATGCGGTGCTGAAAGCCAACCACCTGCCAATGGTTGTTCTGCAACTTGCCGACCGCGCCCACGGGAATCAGCGAAGCCACCGGCTCGTCCTGCGTGGCGTGACGCATGTCGGCACCGATGCCGGCCGTCAGGTCGATCAGGCTGCGGCACGATCCGCAGGTGATGCTCTTGCTGCGTTCGAGCTTGATCTCCACCGGCGCACCGCAGTGCGGGCAGGCAAAACTGCGGCCCTGGTCGTCGCGCGCCGATTCGTCCTTGAGCCCCTTGAGCGCCAGGGCTTCGAGATCGACGGCCTTGCCGCGCGAGAGCGCTGGTCCACTGTCGATGTACTCGATGGACAGCACCTCACCATCGGTGCTGCGCAACTCGACGATGGCGAACTCCCGCCCCAGTGGCGGCATGCGCGGCAATTCGCCCTGGGCGGCCATCAGGGCGGCCCGGTCGTTGACCGTGACTTCGAAGGCCTTGCCGTCGATGGCCGTTGTGGCGCCCACCCGAAAATGCTCGGCAGCGGGCAATTCGCGCGTGAAATCGAACGGCCGCGTCAGGACATAGCTGCCGTTGTCTTCCCCCAGGGTGCCGCTGGTGCCGTCGTCAAAGAACAGATGCCATTCGGCCCAGATGCCGGTGGCGCTTTTGTACTGCTGACGACCGATGAGCGTGAAGCCCAGATCGTCAAAACGCCCGCTGGCGCCGATCTGAAGCGGGCTGTGGTCATCGAAGACATCGGCCATCTTGCCGATGCGCGCCAAGGCCTCGCCCGTGCGCACCACGGTGCTCTGGCAGTAGGCGCAGACCGCGTGGGTGGACTGGGCGCTGCGGAACTCCACCGGCGCGCCACAGCCGGGGCAGGGCGCGCGATAAAAGCGTTGCTGGCCCGTGCTGGTGGCCATGTCGGGCGTGGACGACGGCGACTGGGGAACGACCGGAAGCGGTGCCTAGACGAGCTTCTTGAGCAGTTCGGCCTTCTTGCCGTCAAATTCCTCCTGCGTGAGGATGCCTTTGGACTTCAGATCGGCCAGCTTCTCCAGCGTGGCCATCACCTCGTCGGGCCTGACCCCCACGGATGCTGCAACATTGGTAGCAACATTTGCAGCACTGGCGCTCGCTCCAGCCAGACCAGCCTGCAAATTCTGCGCGAGCACCTGCCCCAGGGCCACCCCGGCGCCCAAACCCATCGCGTCGCCCGCAATGCCGCCGCCCTGCCCCGCCCCTTCAGCAAACTTGGGGATGGCCTGCGCCGTCTGGTACTGCATGAACTTGCCCATGTCGTTGCCGACCATGCCCATGCCGATCTTCTGGTCCAGCACCTTCTGCAATTCTTCGGGCAGCGACACGTTCTGCACGGTGATGCCGTCGAGCTTGAGGCCGATGGCAGCAAAAGCGGGCGACAACTCGGTCGACAGGGCCTTGGCAAACTCGATCTGGTTGGACGCGAGATCCAGGAACGGAATACCCGACTGGGCGATGGCGTCCGAAATGTGCGCCAGCACCAGGCCGCGCAACTGGCCATCCAGATCGGCCACCGTGTAGGCCTCGCGGGTGCCCGAGATCTCGGTGTGAAACAGCTTGGGATCGGCCACACGGAACGCGTAGTTGCCGAAAGCGCGCAGGCGCACCGCACCAAAATCCTTGTCGCGAATCGTCACGGGCTGAGGCGTGCCCCATTTCTGGTCAACCTGTTGGCGCGTGCTGAAGAAGTACACATCGCTCTTGAACGGCGACTCGAACAGCTTGTCCCAGTTCTTCAGGTAGGTCAGGACGGGGATCGTCTGCGTGGTCAGCTTGTACATGCCGGGTCCGAAGACGTCGGCCACCTTGCCTTCGTTGACAAAGACCGCCATCTGCGACTCGCGCACCGTCAGCGACGCGCCGTACTGGATTTCCATGTCGGCCATCGGAAAGCGCCAGGCCAGCGTGCCATCGCTGTCCTCGGTCCACTGGATGATGTCGATGAACTGTTTCTTGATGAAATCCATCAGGGCCATGGTTGCAACCTCCGGGAAGAATGGAGCGGAAATCATACCCCTGCGTCGTGCCCGGCCCGCTCGACGCGGTGGCCGGGCGGTGGGTCGGCCAGGCGGCAGGCCCACCGGGCCGGTGTCAGCCCGTGGTCCGGGGCCCCTGCGACGCCTGGGGCGCGTCCGCAGGGGATTCCGGCGGCTTCGCGGGCGCTGCGCCGGCGGCGCCTGACGCGGCCGACGCGGGCGGCCGGGGCGCGCCCGGCGGGCCGGCCTGGCCTTTTTGTACCGCGGCCATGTCCTCTGGCGTGGGCACCTGGCCCAGCAGCCAGTAGTCGAAGACGCGCCGGGCGATGGGCGCGGCGTTGACGCCGCCGAAGCCGGCGTTCTCCACCACCATGGCCAGTGCGATCTTCGGGTTGTCGGCGGGCGCGAACGCCATGTACAGCGCGTGGTC
>CAYNWR010000322.1:0-3676 GCA_964400915.1 uncultured Burkholderiaceae bacterium | reverse complement strand
TCCGCTTCGAGTTCGACCCTGCGCCTGCCCTGGAAACCCTCATGCTGCATTTTTGCGGCGAGATCCGTCTGAACCACTGGTACCGGCGCGCGGCCGAATGGCACACCGAGCCGGTGATCAAGCACATCTATGCCACGCTGGCGCAGGACGAGGCGCGCCACGGCGGCGCCTACCTGCGCTACATGAAGCGCGCGATCGGCAAGTTCGGCAACGAGGCCAAGGCGGCGTTCGCCAAGGTGGGTGTGCTCATGGCCAGCGCCAAGCGCACCGCGCAGGCCCTGCACCCCACCAACCTGCATGTCAACAAGCTGCTGTTTCCGCGCGACACCGTGCAAAGCCGCCTGCCCAATCCGCAGTGGCTCGAGCAGTGGCTGGATCGACAGATCAAGTTCGACAGCGTCTGGGAAACCAAGGTGGTCGACCGCATCCTGCACAACATGGAGCTCTTGATGGACCGCAGCTTCAGGAGCGTTCAGGAGCTCAACCGCTACCGCAAGGAGCTGTTGCAAAGCCTTGCCGCTGCGGGCGTGCCCGCAGCTCGGCCCGACCCAGCCTGAGCGCGGAGGGGAGCCGCTGTGGCTGGCCCGCGCAGGCGTTCAGCGGCGTTTGCCGCCAGGACAGCCGCTGCTGCGCCAATCCTTGCGACGGGCCGAGGGCGCCCAGTTTCCGCTTTTCAGACCAGCGACAGCAGGCGGTCCAGTGACAGCTTCACCCGGATGTCCTTGTGCGCGATGCTCGACGCCACCCGGAAATTGGGACGGTCGGTTTCGCGCACGACGTATTCGCCCATGGGCATGCCTTGCCGGTTGATCACCACGGCCACTTTGGGCGAATTGAAGGTGGCCCCACGCCGCAGCACGATGGCGATTTCACCGTTGCTCAGGCGCACGAAGGTGCCGGGCGGGTAGGCACCCACGCCCTTGATCAGCGCGCCGCCAGCCTCGTCCGGTTTGCGATCCTCGTCGTAGTAGCTGGCGTGCATGATGGCCGTGGTGGCCAGCGGCGTGCGCGTGACACGCGGCGCCATGCGGGCCGTGAACATGTCGGCGCGCTGGATCAGGCGGGCAATCCGCTCGGCAGGAAGCTTTTCGGCCAGGGGCCCGGGCATGCGATCGTGGTGACGGCGCACCCCCTCGATCCACATCTCGTCATCGACACCTTGCTGCTTGAGCATGGCGACGGAGCGCTCGGCGTGTTGTTCGATCTGGCGGATCTGATCGTTGGTCAGCGGGCTGGACTGGATGGCCAGCATGTCCTGCAGCCCCGTCATGCTGACATTCATCGTGAGGCTGGCCAGCGCCAGGCTGTGCCGGGTGTCGGCGTCCCAGAACAGGACATCACGCGCCGTGATGGAGCAAGCGGCCGACACCAGCATGGAATGTGTCGCGCTGTAGTAGCGGGTGTCGGTGGCGGTGAGGTAGATCAGCGCCAGCAAGGACTCGTCGGGCCGGATCTCGAAGTGGTACTGCAGGTCCTTGTCCAGCTGGCGCAGCCGCGGCAGGAATTCCGGGTGCGTGGGCTGGCGCAGCAAGGTGTTGGCGCGCTCCTGGAAATTCAGCCAATCGGGTGGGCCAATGTCCACCGGGGCTTCCAGCGGCGCCAGATCCTCGGTGGTGATGCGCACGCTGGCAATCTGGCCCAGGGGTTTGTCGTCGAGCATCATTTCCTGCAGTCGGCCGACATACGAGCGGTGGCTGTCGTCGGATTCATCGACATCGATGCACAAGCTGCGTCCGCGCGAGATCATCAGCTCCAGCTCTTCGCGCGAGGTGACGACGTAGCCGCGCCGCGCCATCAGGGCACCGTCGGCCGAGCGCAGCGCCACGGGCAGGGGCTTGCCCAACCGGATGTCATCGATGCTGATCGGTTGCAGGTTCATGACGGCATTGGCCTCTCAAGAAGACATCGGACCACACCTATGGGCTGCTATTGGCCACCGCGCCCGGGCGGTGCATCGCCCAGGCACGATGGCGCCCATCAATGGATTATCGGCACTTCGACACAAAACTGATGTGGACTTGTTGGCACGGATGGCATGATCGAGAGCCCTCACAGGGGCTTTTGATCGTCGACCATGACACCCTCTCCAAGCGCTGCCCGCCTGCCACCGCCGCCGTTTCTGTCCAAGGTGGTGCCGCGCGAGGCCGCAGCCCAGCGCGTAGCGCAGCTGCCCCGTCCGCTGGTGTTCACCAACGGTGTTTTCGATCTGATGCACAGCGGCCACGCCACCTATCTCGCCCAAGCGCGCGAACTCGGCGCCAGCCTGGTGGTGGCCATCAACACCGATGCGTCCGCGCGGCGCCTGGGCAAGGGGGCGGACCGGCCCATCAATGCCCAAGCCGACCGCGCCTGCATGCTGGCGGCGCTGGCTGCGGTGGATCTGGTGACCTTTTTTGACGAAGACACGCCGCTCGAACTGGTGCGTCAATTGCAACCTGACGTGCTCGTCAAGGGCGGCGACTACGACATGGACCGCCTGGCAGAGGCCGCTCTGGTGCGGTCCTGGGGCGGGCGGGCGCTGGCAATCGAGCTGGTTCACGGCTATTCCACCACGGCCTTGCTGGCGCGAATTCGGTCCGCCAGTGCCTGATTGAGGGCGCGCGCCCGCAAGCGCGCGAGGATCCAGACCAACCCAGCGCAGGCCACGGCCGCTGCCGTGTGACTCAGGTGGGCGGCCACCACCACATTGAAGCCCCAGGCGGGATCGAAAGCCACCGGAACCGCCCAGGCGTGTTCGGTGGCGATCTTGAAGGCCAGCGCGGCGCCCAGCACCTGTGGAATCGGCGTTGCTTTTTTTTCGATAGCAGATAGCACAAACAGGACGCCCGCTGCGGCGTGAATCAAGCCTGAAAGGCCACCATAGTGCGTGATGCGGGGCCAAAGGACCAGGCATTCGGTGCCCATGGGCCATGCCAGCAGCAGGGCCAGGCACGCCAGACGCGAGGCGTCCAGCGCCACACCCAGCACTGCGACGGCGGCAAGCGCCAGCAGGTTGGCCAGGAGATGACCCGGCGTGGCATGCACGAAAGCCGAGGTCCAGATGGTCCAGGGCCGGCCCACCCAATGGTCGGATTGCCAGGCCAGCGGGTGATGGGCCAGATCCGCCCCCGTGGCGGGCAAGCCGGCGATCCAGACCAGCAGGCTTGCCATGGCCAGCACCAGGCACAGGCTTGGCCACGTGCGCGAGGGGCGCAACCACCTGGGGCGCGTCGGCAAGGCGCTGGTCATCGGCCACGGCTCACGGGGCGCCGCCAGGGGCGGCTGAACCATCGGGTGGATGGACACCGGGCACGGGCGCCACCTTGGCGGGCGGCCGCCGCAGGCGCCGGTGGATGCGGCCAAAGAGCCCACTCACGTCGTCCACATAGGTGAACACGGCCGGAATCACCAGCAAGCTCAGGAACGTGGATGTGATCAGGCCACCGATCACGGCAATGGCCATCGGTGAGCGGAAGCTGGCGTCGGCCGCGCCGAAACCGATGGCAATGGGAAGCATGCCCGCCCCCATGGCGATGGTGGTCATGATGATGGGCCGCGCGCGCTTGTGGCAGGCATCCAGCAACGCCTCCAGGCGCGTCATGCCGTGGTCGCGCCGCGCAACGATGGCGTACTCGACCAGCAGGATCGAGTTCTTGGTTGCGATGCCCATGAGCATGATCAGGCCGATCAGCGAGGG
>CAYNWR010000321.1:0-3678 GCA_964400915.1 uncultured Burkholderiaceae bacterium | reverse complement strand
GTGGCCACCAAGGCCTCGGCGATGCCCGGGGCCACGGTGGCCAGCGTCACCTGCTGCATGTTGGCCAGGCCCGTGAACGCATGCATGATGCCCCACACCGTTCCAAACAAGCCCACGTAGGGCGACACCGACCCCACCGACGCGAGCATCGACAGATTGGATTCGATCACGTCCATCTCGCGCTGAAAGCTCGCCCGCATCGCGCGCCGCGCGCCATCCATCAGGGCACCTGTATCACTGACGCGGCGCTCCCGCAGCTTCTGGAACTCGCGCATGCCGCTGGCAAACAGCCGCTCCATGGGGCCGGCCTCCTGGGCGCGCTTGACGGCGTTGTTGAACAGGTCGTTGAGGCTGTTGCCGCTCCAGAAATCGCGTTCGAACTGCTCGTTGAGCGCCTTGACACGCCCCAGGGCAAACAGCTTGCGAAAGATGGCCGCCCAACTGGCGATGGAGACCAGCACCAGCAGGGCCATGACCAGTTGCACGACCCAACTGGCGTGCAGCACAAGTTGAACAATGGACATGCTGGAGTTCATGGCGAGGGCTCCTGCCGATCAGAGCGCAAAAGCACCCGACACGTGGCCTTTTGCAACAATTTATTACCAAATTGGCCGCTAGCGAGCGTCGATGTTGACAACATTGCTATAAATAAAGAAGCTATCCAGGATGGTCATCAAAGGCGCCATGGGGCTCGCGGGAGCGCAGCGCAACTTCCGGGCCATTTCATGGGTGCCCTCACGCGTGCCCTTTTGCGCCATCTTGCCAGAGCACACGCAGGCGATCAGCGGCGGCCAGCAACTGCTGCATCGAACTGGCGGTTGAAAAGCGCACAAAGCGTGCGGTGTCGGCCTGCCCGAAGTCGCGCCCCGGGGTGGCCGCGACGCGCGCCCGGCGCATCCATTCAAAGACCAGTTCCCAGCTTCCGGGCACGCCCAGGCGCTGGCACCAGGCGCTGCAATCGGCCCAGGCATAGAACGCACCGTCGGGCAGCACAGGCGTGGGCAGGCCGATGTCGGCCAGCAGGGGAATGAAGGCGTCGCGGCGATCGCGAAACGCCTGGCGGCGCTCTTCGTACAGCGCGATGCTGGCCGGTTCAAAACAAGCCAGTGCGGCCTGCTGGGCGATGCTGCTGGGGCAGATGTACAGGTTCTGCGCCAGGCGTTCGACCACGTCCACCAATGCGTCTGGCACCACCACCCAACCCAGGCGCCAACCCGTCATGTTGAAGTACTTCGAGAAGCTGTTGACGCTGATGATCTGATCGTCGATGGCCAGCGCGGTCTGCCCGAACGCGTTGTCGTGGCTCAGGCCCAGGTAGATCTCGTCCACCAGGGTGATGCCGCCGTGCTGCTGCACATGGGTGTGGATGGCGCGCAGCTGGTCCGGGTGGATCGACGTGCCTGTGGGGTTGGAGGGCGAGGCCAGCAGCACACCGCGGGTCTGCGGCGTCCAATGGGCGCGCACGGTGTCTGCGTCGAGTTGAAACCGCATCGCGGCCGTGGTGGCAATGGGCACGGCACGGCCGTCGGCGGCTGCCACGAACTGGCGGTTGCACGGGTAACTCGGGTCCGGCATCAGGATGTCGTCGCCGCGTTCGATGAGGGCCAGGCAGGCCAATTGCAGCGCTGCGGACGCGCCCGCCGTGACCACAATGCGCCTGGCGGGCACCTCCACGCCGAATCGGCTGCGATACCAATCCGACAGGCGCTCGCGCAGGGCGGGCAGGCCTGTGGCCTGGGTGTACTGGGTCAGGCCGTCACGGATGGCGCGGGCTGCGGCTTCCTGCACAAGCGGTGGTGCGGTGAAATCCGGCTCGCCGATGTTCAGGTAGATCATGGGCGGCCCGCCGGGCTCGGCTGCGATGGCACGCGCGGCCTTGGCCACCTCCATCACATAGAAGGGCTCGATGCGCGCGGCGCGCTCGGCAATGCGCTGAATCATCAGGGCTGGCGGCTGGCTCGCGGCGGGCGACGCATCGGATCGGCGCTGACCTCGCCGCTGCGCTCGGTGGCGGCCAGTCGGTTGAGCACCGCGTTCACGTATTTGTGCCCGTCGGTGCCACCAAATGCCTTGGCCAGCTCGATGCATTCGTTGAGCACCACACGCCACGGCACGTCCGGGCAGTGCCGCAACTCGTACAGGCCGATCCACATCACCGCGTGTTCGATGGGCGAGAGTTCGGCCACTGGCCGATCCAGGGCCGGCGCAATGGCGGTGTCAAACTCGGCATGGGCGTTCACGCACCCATGCAGCAAGGCGTCGTAGTGCACCGAGTCGGCCTTGTGGAAACCGCTGAGGTCGCGCGTGAACGCGTCGATGCTGGCGGCGTCGTTGCGGCCCACGAGGTGCTGGTACAGCGCCTGCAGCGCGAATTCGCGCGCACGGGAGCGGGCGTTTCGGGAGCCGGCGCCACGCCCGCCTGGACCCTGGGCGTCCGGCGGCTTGCCCCCCGTGTGGGCGTCAAGCTTGGAGCTGGCGTCGGCTTCGGGGCGCGTGGGATCGGTTTGAGCGTCGTTCATGAGATCCGATCGACCAGCAGGGCCATTTCGACGGCCACACGGGCGGCGTCGCGGCCTTTTTCGACTTGCCGGGCCTGCGCCTGCTGCAGGTTTTCAGTGGTCAGGATCGCATTGGCAATGGGCAGTTGATAGTCCAGCGCAACGCGGCTCACGCCCGAACCGGATTCGTTGGCCACCAGTTCGAAGTGATAGGTCTCGCCGCGAATGATGCAGCCCAATGCAATCAGTGCGTCAAAGCGGTTGGTCTCGGCCAGCGCCTGCAAGGCCACCGGCACTTCGAGCGCACCCGGTACACGCTCGAGCTGGATGTTGCGCTCCTGCACGCCCAGTGCCTGCAACTCGTCGATGCAGGCCTTGGCCAGGGCGTCGGTGATTTCCGCGTTGAAGCGTGCCTGCACCAGCCCGATGCTGAGCTTGCGTCCATCCAGTCCTTGCTGGGGTTTGCCTTTGTCTGCGCCAAACATCTTTGTTGTGCTTTCTCAGGCGGGCACGTAGCCCGCAATTTCCAATCCGTAGCCGACCATGCTGGGCATGCGCCGCGGCGCGCCGAGCAACTGCATGCGCCGCACACCACAATCGCGCAGGATCTGCGCACCGACGCCATAGGTGCGCAAATCGAGCTGACGCCCAGCACCGCCGGGGTTGAAGCCTGGTGTTGGGGCCGTGATGCGGGCCAACAGGTCGGCGCCGGTTTCGCCGCAGTTGAGCAGCACCGCCACGCCAGCGCCGGCGCTCGTGATGCGCTGCAGGCTGGCGCCCAGGCTCCACGAATGCGCGCCCGCCCCGGCATCCAGCACATCGATCACCGACAACGGCTCGTGCACGCGAACCGTCACCAGATCGCCCGGCGCCCACGCCCCATTGACCAGCGCCAGGTGAATGCCGCCGCTGGGGCGGTCGCGATAGGTGCGCAAGGTGAAATCACCCCAGGCCGTGGACAGCGGCCGCTCGCCCAGCCGTTCGATCAAGGATTCGGTGCGACTGCGATGCTGGATCAGGTCGGCGATGGTGCCGATCTTGAGCCCGTGTGAGGCTGCGAAACGGCGCAGGTCGGGCAGCCGGGCCATGGTGCCATAGTCGTTCATTATCTCGCAGATCACGGCTGCGGGCGATTGCCCTTCCATGGCAGCCAGATCGCAGCCGGCCTCGGTGTGGCCCG
>CAYNWR010000320.1:0-3681 GCA_964400915.1 uncultured Burkholderiaceae bacterium | reverse complement strand
GATGCGCCGCGGTGTGCGCATGGTCTACATCGTCGAGAACAATGGGGTTTACGGTCTGACCAAGGGGCAGTTCTCGGCCACCGCCGACCGCGGCAGCAAGGCCAAGAAAGGGGCCATCAACCACGACAGCCCCGTCGACCTGATCGGCATGGCGCTGCAACTGGGTGCCACCTACGTGGCCCGTGGCTTCTCAGGCGACAAGGAGCAATTGGTGCCGCTCATCAAAGGCGCCATCCAGCATGGGGGCGCGGCCTTCCTGGACGTCATCAGCCCCTGTGTGGCTTTCAACAACCACGAAGGCAGCACCAAGAGCTACGAATACGTGCGGGGTCACAACGAAGCCGTGAGCCGGCTGGAGTTCGTGCCGCGTGGGGCATCCATCCCTGCGCGCGATCCCGATGTGATCGAAGTCGATCAGGTCGACGGGTCGGTGGTTCGCCTGCGCCGGCTGCACCAGGACTACGACCCCACCAACCGCCTGGCCGCCATCAACCAGGTGCAAACCCTGCAGATGCAGGGCGAGTTGCCCACGGGGCTCTTGTTTGTCGACCCGGCCGCCACCGATTTGCATACGGCGCTCAACACCTGCGCCGCGCCGCTCAACAGCCTGGCAGCTGCGCAGTTGTGTCCCGGTCGCGCGACACTGGACAAGGTCAACGCGTCCTTGCGTTGATCGCTGCGCCCGAATGACGGTTGCGGTGCCCGGCCAACGGCTGGGTACCGTTCGATAAGTCCTCGTTTCTCCCCTCTGAAAGGGGTTGGAAGTACGCGACTTTCAAGATATAAGAAAGTCAGAGGAGATAGGCATGGCCAGCAGCACCCCACACGAGCAACTCGGCATCTTTCGACCCGGCATGCAGCTGATGCGCCGAATGCGCATCGGCTACAAGCTCACGTTCATGACCGTCGCCTTTCTGATGCCCTTTGTCTATTCGGTCTGGCAGATCGTGGCGCTGCGCGAGGGTGGCAAGGCGGCGGCGGGGGCGGCTTCGGGCACGCAGCTGGTCGTGGTGCTGGTCGTTTCGTCGCTGGTGCTGGCGTACCTGATGATGTCCTTCTATCGCAGTCTCAAGGTGGATGTCGGTCGACTGCTTTTTTCGATGAATGCGGTGGCCCAGGGCAACTTGCGGGTGGTCAATACCGTGCGCTGCCACGACGAAATGAACGACCTGGCGGACATGCTGGCCAAGCTGATCAACGGAATGTCGACGATGACCGCGGACGTCAACACGGGCGCTGCCCTGGTGACCTATACGGGCAAGGTGCTGGTGCGTGGCAACGCGGAACTGAGCGATCGCACCGAGCAGCAGGCGGCCAACCTCGAAGAGACCACCGCCAGTGTGCAGGACATCGCGCTGACCGTGCAGGCCAACGCGGACACCGCCGTGGCAGTGGAACACAAGGCGGCGGACGCTCGGGCCTTGGCCGAACAGGGCGCCAAGGCCATGGCGGGCGCGGTCGAGTCGGTCGAGGCCATCCAGAAGAGCGCGCAGCGGATGAACGAGATCATTGGCGTGATCGATGGCCTGGCCTTTCAGACGAACATCCTGGCGCTCAACGCGGCGGTCGAGGCCGCGCGCGCGGGTGAATCCGGGCGCGGCTTTGCGGTGGTGGCCAGCGAGGTGCGCAGCCTGGCGCAGCGATCGGCTGAAAGTGCGCGCGAAATCCGGCTGTTGATCCAGACGTCGTCGACCCAGGTCGAGGACAGCGTGGGAAAGATCCGTGGCCTGGGCTCCAGCATCGGCCGCATTGCGTCGGGCATCCGCGAAGTGGCCGAGGATGTCAGCCGGATTTCAGCCGCCAGTGGCGAGCAGAGCGCGAAGATTCAGGAGGTCTCGGCAGCCATACGCCAGCTCGACGAGATCACGCAGCGCAACGCGGACATGGTGCACCGTGCCTCCGAGCAGGCTCACGCGCTGGAAAACCGTGCGGCCAGCTTGACCGTCGCTGCTGCAGGGTTCCAGCTCAAGCAGGGCATCCCCACCGAGGCCGTGGCCCTGGTGGAACGCGCGGTGGCGCGGCGGCGGCAGACTTCGCGCGAGATCTTCCTGCGCGACCTCACGGCGCCGGAAAGTGGCTTTGTCGACCGCGACATGTATGTGTTTGCGCTGGACCGCAATGGCAAGTACCTGGCTTTCGGCGGCAACGCCGCCAAGGTGGGCACGCGTGTGCAGGACGTGCCGGGCATCGATGGCGATGGTCTGACGGCCGCCATCGTGAACCAGGCGGAGCAGGAACCCGGCTGGGTCCAGTACGACATCACCAACCCGGCAACGGGCAAGGTTCAGACGAAGATGTCGTATGTGTGGAAGGTCGACGAGTACTACCTGGGCTGCGGCGTCTACACCAAGCTGGCAGTCTAGGGCCGGTTCACGCGACGCGTCTCGTCACCGTGGTGTGAACAGGCCCCAATCCGATCGGTTCACGAGCCATGCTGGCCGGTCTTCGGCAAGGCTGCGCGCGCCAGCGCGGCCTCCAGGATCCTTCGCTTGGTGTCCAGTTGATCGGCATCGGTGATGCGCGAATGCCCCGGCAGGTCGGCCAGGGCTTCCTGGGCCTTGGTTTTCAGTCTTTCCTGCTGTCTGCGAGCGTCAGACAAGCGTCGATCGCTATGTTTTGTATAGCGAATGCGTGCCGCTTCGGCTTCGGGCGCGCCCCAGGCTGACCAAGCGGTGGAGCGGTCCGCGCGGTCGGTCATGACGATGCAATCCACCGGACAGACGGGGACACACAACTCGCAGCCCGTGCACCAGGTGTCGATCACCTGATGCAGCCGCTTGTTGGCACCCACGATGGCATCGGTCGGACAGGCGGGAAGGCACAAGGTGCATCCGATGCACCAGGTTTCGTCGATGCGCGCCATGCGGCGCGGGCCCTCGACACCGCAGCTGGAATCCAAAGCCTGCACCGGCAGCCCGGTGACGGCTGCCAGGCGCTCGATGCCGCTGGCCCCACCGGGCGGACACCGGTTGATGGGGGCCTGCCCGTCGGCGATGGCCTGGGCGTAGGCCGCGCAATCCGGATACCCGCATCTTGTGCATTGGGTCTGCGGCAGCACCGCCCACACGCGGCGGGCCAGCTCGTCGCTGCCTGAGGCCCGTGGCTGGAGCGCTGCCGCCGTCACACGCCGGATCGGTGGGTTATGCGCCCTTGCGCTGACGTTTGGCCGCTGCCGAGCGCCGCGTGGGCGCCTTGACGGCGGCGCGCTTTGCGGTGACGGCTTGCGCCGCCCTGTCGTTGGAGGCCACCTTCGCAGGCAGGGCCCGCAGGTGGTGACCCAGGATGAATTCGCGCACCGCGGGATACACCGTTTCGCGCCAGCGCCGGCCGCTGAAGATGCCGTAGTGGCCCGCGCCCTTGACCTCCATGTGCTGGCGCGAGGCCGGAGCGATGCCCGTGCACAGGTCGTGCGCGGCCTTTGTCTGACCCGCACCCGAGATGTCGTCCAGTTCGCCCTCGATCGTCAGCAGGGCGGTGGCCCGGATGTCCTGGGGCCGCACGCGTTCAAGCCCTTTTCCATCGGCAGACGGCACGTCCCAGGTGCCATTGACCAGGCGGAACTCCTGGAACACCGTGCGATTGGTTTCGAGGTAGTAGTCGGCGTCCATGTAGAGCACGGCGTTGTACTCGTCGTAGAACTTGCGATGGGCTTCGGTGCTCGCGTCGTCGCCCTTGATCAGG
>CAYNWR010000319.1:0-3691 GCA_964400915.1 uncultured Burkholderiaceae bacterium | reverse complement strand
GACGCTGCCAAGAAGGACGCCGACGGGGTCAAGGCCCGGATGATGGCCGGCAGCTTCGACATCTTCAAGGGCCCGCTCAAGGACAACAAGGGCAAGGAGGTCATTCCGGCGGGCAAGGCCATGAAGCAGACGGACATCGCGCTGGAGTCGATGAACTACCTGGTTGAAGGCGTGATCGGCAGCGTCTGAACCCGGCACAGGTCATGCGCGACACCCTGGGCGGCAACTGGAGCGACGTCGGACTGCCCCTGGCGGCCATCGTGGCAGCGCTGGGGCTGTTCGGTGTGCTCGTGGGCTTTGCGGGTGTCAACCCGATCGATGTCTGGACCTTGCTGTTCAAAGGCGCGTTCGGCGATTGGTTCTCGTGGCAAAACACGCTGCAGCGTGCGGCGCCCCTGATGTTGACCGCCCTGTGTGTGGCCATCCCGGCCCGCGCGGGCCTGGTCATCATCGGGGGTGAGGGCGCCCTGGTTCTGGGTGGTCTGGCCTGCGCCGCGCTGGCGCACGCTGCGCCGCTGCCAGCCAACGGGCTGGGTACCACCGTCGTGTGCCTGGCCGGTGCCATCGTGGGTGCGGGCTGGATCGCGCTGGCGGGTGGGTTGCGCCAGTTTCGGGGCATCAACGAGACCATCAGCAGCCTGTTGCTGGCCTATGTGGCCATCGGGCTTTTCAAGCATTGGGTGGAAGGTGCCCTGCGTGATCCCGCGAGCCTCAACAAGCCATCCACCCACGCCATCGCCGAGGGCTTGCGCGTGGGCGGCATTGGCGGATCGGACGTGCACTGGGGCCTGGTGCTGGGGGTGTTGGCCTGTGTCGGGCTGGGCTTGTGGTTGCGCTGGACACGTTCGGGTTTTGCCGTGCGTGTGGTGGGCGGCAATCTGCGTACGGCCCAATTGGTGGGCCTGCCCGCTTCGCGACTCGTGCTGCTGGCTTGCGGGCTCGGTGGTGCCTGTGCCGGTCTTGCCGGCGCGATCGAGGTGGCGGCCGTGCACACCAGCGCCAACGCCTCGCTGATCGCGGGTTATGGCTACGCGGGCATCCTGGTGGCGTTCATCGCACGGCACAACCCGCTGGCGATTGTGCCGGTGGCCATCCTGTTTGGCGGATTTGGCGCAGCAGGCAGCCTGCTGCAGCGGCGCCTGGGCCTGCCGGATGCGTCGGTCATGGTGCTGCAAGGCATTGCGTTTGTGCTGATCCTGGCCAGCGAAGCCTTGCGAGGCCTGGATTGGAAGGCCTTGCTGCAGCGCCTTTTCCGATCGGCGGGGCCGTCAGCCCAGCAGATGGGCATGGGAGACAAGCTCGCATGAACAAGTTGCAATGGGCCCAATTGCCCGAACCCTTCTGTGAGGGGCGACGATGAGCGCTGACGCCTGGCTGATTTTTCTGGCGGGCATCGTCGGCGGTGCCCTGCGCGTGGGGGTGCCCTTCCTGTTCGTGAGCCTGGGCGAGTGCCTGACCGAAAAATCAGGACGCATCAACCTGGGGCTGGAAGGGGTCCTGGTGCTGTCGGCGATGGCCGCCTTCGGGTTTGCCTACCTGAGCGGATCGGCCTGGGTGGGTGTGGCCGGTGGTGCGTTCGCGGGCATGTTGTTGGCCACCTTGCACGGCCTTTTGTGTGCCTTGCCGCGTGTGAACGACGTGGCCACCGGCATCGCTCTGATGTTGCTGGGCACCGGTCTGGCGTTCTATTTGGGCAAGCCACTGATCCAGCCGCAGGCGCCGCAACTGCCGGCCATCGAGTTGGGCGGCTGGAGCGATTCGTCGGCGGTGCGGGCGGCCCTGCAGATCAATGTGCTGCTGCCCATTGGTCTGCTGCTGGCCGTGGCGATGCAGTTGATGTTCTCCCGCACACGCATTGGGCTGCTTGTGCGCATGACGGGCGATTCGGCCGATGCGGCCAGGGCATTGGGCTACTCGGTGCCCAAGATCCGCCTGGCCGCCACAGCCGTCGGGGGCGCCATCGCAGGCCTGGGCGGCGCATCACTGACGCTGTTCTACCCCGGCAGCTGGAACGAGGGCATCTCCAGCGGCCAAGGGCTGATTGCCGTGGCCCTGGTGATCTTTGCACGCTGGAGTCCCTTGCGCAGCATCGGCGCTGCTGCGCTGTTCGGTGGTGCAGGTGCGGTGGGCCCGGCCCTGCAGTCGGCCGGGATCGGTTGGGGCTACCACCTCTTCAACACCGTTCCCTACGTGCTCACGCTGGGCATCCTGATCGCCACCTGCAAGCCCGGCAGCGTGATTGCGGGCAGCCCGGGCGAGTTGTCGTCCAACCGCTAGGGCACTCAGCGCAAAACGGATCCAGCTCACTTTGCGAGGTATCGATGTCAGGACTTGGCGGACTCAACAAATCCAAACACGGGGTGGTCATCGGCCTGGTGCAGTTGCAGCTGCCGGTGGTGGTCACCGCGGCCGACCTGGCCGCGCAGACCCGGCGCATCTGCGATCTGGTGGGCAAGGCGCGTCGCAACCTCTCGACCATGGATCTGGTGGTGTTTCCGGAGTACGCGCTGCACGGACTGAGCATGGACGCCAACCCGGAGATCATGTGCACCCTGGACGGACCGGAGGTCGCTGCCTTCAAGCAGGCCTGCATCGATCACCACATCTGGGGGTGCTTCTCGATCATGGAGGCCAATCCCTTGGGCAACCCCTACAACAGCGGCCTGATCATCGACGACCAGGGCGCGGTGCGCCTGTACTACCGCAAGCTGCATCCCTGGGTGCCCGTTGAACCCTGGGAGCCCGGCAACCTGGGGGTGCCGGTGTGTGATGGCCCCAACGGCAGCAAGCTCGCCTTGATCATCTGCCACGACGGCATGTTTCCCGAAATGGCGCGCGAGGCCACCTACAAGGGTGCCGAAATCATCCTGCGCACTGCCGGGTACACCGCGCCCATTCGCCACGCCTGGCGCATCACCAACCAGAGCAATGCCTTCCAAAACCTGGCCTGTACCGCCAGCGTGTGCATGTGCGGCAGCGACGGCAGTTTCGATTCGATGGGCGAAGGCATGTTCTGCAACTTCGACGGCACCGTGCTTGTGCAGGGTGGTGGACGTCCGGACGAGATCATCACTGCCGAGTTGCGGCCGGACCTCGTTCGCGAGGCGCGCACGGGCTGGGGCGTCGAGAACAACCCCTATCAGCTGTACCACCGGGGCTATGTGGCCGTGCAGGGTGGTGCGCAGGACTGCCCCTACACCTACATGCGCGACATGGTGGCGGGCCAGTACCGGCTGCCCTGGTCCGTGGACGTGGTCGACGGAACATCGTGCGGCTTTGCTGCGCCGACGCGGCGGTACGCGCCATGAGTGGGGTGCCCACCGTTCAGGCCCATCCGTACGCCTGGCCGTTTGATGCGAGCCTGGAGGCAAAGAACACCGCGCTCATCGTGATCGACATGCAAACCGATTTCTGTGGGGCGGGCGGGTACGTCGACAAGATGGGCTATGACATCTCGCTCACGCGTGCACCCATCGAGCCCCTGAGGCGGCTGATGGCAGTGCTGCGGGAGAAGGGCTTTGCCGTGATGCACACGCGCGAAGGCCACCGGCCCGACCTGAGCGATCTGCCGGCCAACAAGCGCTGGCGCTCGCGCCAGATCGGAACGGCGGGGGTTGGCATTGGCGACGTGGGGCCATGCGGCCGCATTCTGGTGCGGGGCGAACCTGGCTGGGAGATCATCCCCGAGCTT
>CAYNWR010000318.1:0-3708 GCA_964400915.1 uncultured Burkholderiaceae bacterium | reverse complement strand
CAGCTCTCGGGCGGCCAACGCCAGCGTGTGGCCATGGGGCGGGCCATCGTGCGGCAGCCCCAGGTGTTCCTGTTCGATGAGCCGCTGTCCAACCTCGACGCCAAGCTGCGCGCGCAGACACGTCTGGAAATCCAGAAACTGCACCGCGAGTTGGGCATCACCTCGCTTTTTGTCACGCACGATCAGGTCGAGGCGATGACCCTGGCGCAGCGCATGATCGTCATGAACGCAGGCCGGATGGAACAGTTCGGCACGCCCGAAGAGGTTTACGCGCGCCCCGCCACCACCTTTGTGGCGAGCTTCATCGGCTCGCCTCCGATGAACCTGCTCAAGAGTGCACCGGGTGCGCCGGCAGGACGCATCTTCGGCATCCGCCCCGAGCACCTGCAGATCGGGCACGGCGACTGGCAACTGACGGTGGACACGGTCGAGATGCTTGGCGCCGAGCGCCTGGTGTACGGACATGTCGGGACCGACGCCGTCATCGTGCGCACCCACGAAGGCCAGACGCCACCGGCCATTGGCGCCACGGTCGCGGTGCACGCCGATCCCCAGCGCGTGCACTGGTTCGAGGAATCCTCGGGACACCGCATCGATGCCGCTTGAGCACTGGCCTTACCCCCGGTGGATCGCACATCGCGGCGCGGGGCGGCTGGCACCCGAAAACACCCTGGCCGCTTTTCGCGTGGGAGCGTCCCATGGCTACCGGATGTTCGAATGCGACGCCAAGCTCAGCGCAGATGGTGTCGTGTTTCTGATGCACGACGCCAGCCTGGATCGCACCACCAACGTCGCCAGTGCGTGGCCCTCGACGGCCAGCCGGATCGGCGGGCACCACCGGTGGAGTGATCTTTCGCGCCTGGATGCCGGTGCCTGGCATTCGCGTGCCTTTGCGGGTGAGCCGCTGCCCACACTGGAAGGTATCGCCCGCTACTGCCTGGCCAATGGCTTTTTCCTGAATATCGAGATCAAGCCGACTCCCGGGACCGAGTTCGAAACCGGCGAGTCCGTGGCGCGCCTGGCGGCCACGCTCTGGCAAGCCCACACCGGCGCCCCGCCCTTGCTGACGTCCTTCCAGCCCGAAGCCCTGCGCGGCGCGCAGTCCGCAGCACCCGGGCTGCCACGCGGCCTGTTGCTGGACACCTTGTGGGATGGCTGGTTCGACCGGGCCAGTGCCCTTGCTTGTTCAGCCATCGACTGCAACCACGCGCTGTGGGACGCCCCCCTGGTGCGCCGCGTCCATGGCGCAGGGATGCGCGCCCTGAGCTACACCGTCAACGACGAATGGGCCGCGCAGCGTCTGATCGAACTGGGAACGGACGGCATCATCACGGACCGCGTGGACCTGTTCAGTCCCGCGTCAGACTGAGCGACCGCGGCGTCGCTGCCAAGCCTGCCAGAAGGCCTGCGTGGTGGCCATCGATATGGCAAGGGCCGCGTAGGTCAGCAGGCGCCCGTCCTGCCCCGTGAGCCACAAACCAATGGCGATGGCGCCCACGCCTACCACAAAAAGAATAGCAAACAAGGCCCACTTGGCGCTCGCAACAGGCCCAATATATCCAAAAACGAGGGCATGAATGCACAGCAGTGCCGCCAGCGCAGCTGCGGGTGCGACCCAGTTCAACAGCGTCCAAAGCAACCAGGTGGGATCCATGTTCAGGCAAATTTTATAATCGGCTGATGTCCGTCTGGGCCCTTGGCATCAATCACCAGACCGCGCCGCTCGACCTGCGCGGCCGTTTTGCCATTGCCATGGAGCAACTGCAACCCGCCCTCACGGCCTTGCGTCGCTCGATGGCCACGCAGCCCGAGGCCACGATCCTCTCCACCTGCAATCGGACCGAGGTCTACGGCGCCGGTGGCCACGGGCAGGTGGACGATGCCTTGCACTGGTTGGCCGGCAACGCCAGCGTCGGTGCCGACGATCTGCGATCACACGCCTACGTGCTGCACGACGAACAGGCGGCCCGCCACGCCTTTCGTGTGGCCAGTGGCCTCGATTCGATGGTCCTGGGCGAACCGCAGATCCTCGGGCAGTTCAAGCAGGCGGTGCGCGCCGCCCACGAGGCGGGGGCGATCGGCACCACCCTGCATCAGTTGTTCCAGCGTTCGTTTGCCGTGGCCAAGGAAGTGCGCAGCAACACCGACATCGGTGCCCATTCGATCAGCATGGCCGCCGCCGCGGTGCGCCTGGCCGCGCAGATCTTCGAGGACATGGCGCAGACGCGGGTGGCCTTTGTGGGTGCGGGCGAGATGATCGAACTGGCCGCCGCCCACTTTTGCGCGCGGCATCCGCGGTCGGTGCACGTGGTCAACCGCACCCGCGAGCGTGGGGAAGCGCTGGCGTCGCGCATTGGTGCGCAATGGTTGCCCCTGGCCGACCTGCCGGGGCACCTGCACGACTTTGACATCGTGGTGAGCAGCACCGCCAGCACCTTGCCCATCATTGGCCTGGGTGCCGTGGAACGTGCACTCAAGAAGCGACGCGGCCGACCGGTTTTCATGGTGGATCTGGCGGTTCCTCGTGACATCGAGCCCGAGGTCAAGGGCTTGTCCAGCGTGTTTCTCTACACCGTCGACGACTTGGCCTCTGTCGTGCAGACCGGCCAATCGCATCGCCAGGCTGCAGTGGCGCAAGCCGAAGCCATCATCGACACCGGTGTGCGCAACTTCATGCACTGGATGGGGGAGCGCGATGCCACCACGGGTGTGGTGCCACTGATCCAGCAACTGCAGGCGCGTTCGGAAGTCTGGCGCAGTGCCGAAGTCAATCGTGCGCGCAAGGCGCTGGTCAAGGGTGACGACCCCGAGCAGGTGATCGAAGCGCTGTCGCGCAGCCTTGCACAGAAGATGCTTCACGGCGCGATGGTGGAGTTGCGCAACGCCGAGCCCACCCGGCGCGAGGCGGCCAGCGCAGCCATCCGGCGCTTTTTTCTCTCCCATTAGCTAGGCCGCCGGCGGCGCCAGCGATGCATGGGCGTCGGTGGCGGCGTCTGGCGCATTCGCATGAACCCCATCTTCACCGAACAACTCGAACGCCATGCCCGGCGGCTGGACGAGCTGGAATTCCTGCTGGCCCAGCCGGACATCATGGCCGACATGAAGCGTTTCATGCCCCTGTCGCGCGAGCATGCCGATTTGGCACCCATCGTCCAGAGGCGCGCAGCGCTCTTGCAATGCGACAGCGATCAGCGCTCTGCAAGAAGTTTGCTGGACGACCCGTCGATCGACAGCGACACCCGTGCGATGGCCGAGGAAGAAATCCGCGACGTCCAGGCTCGCACACAGGCGCTCGAGGCCGAGTTGCAACGCATGCTGCTGCCCAAGGACCCCGACGATGCGCGCAATGCCTTCATTGAAATCAGGGCGGGCACAGGCGGGGATGAGTCGACCCTGTTTGCAGGCGACCTGCTGCGCATGTACACACGCTACTGTGAACGCCGCGGCTGGCGTTGCGAAATCGTGAGCGAATCGCCAAGCGAGCTTGGCGGGTTCAAGGAGGTCGTGGTGCGCGTCGAAGGCGAAGGCGCCTACGGGCAGATGCGCTTTGAATCCGGCGGACATCGCGTGCAGCGCATTCCTGTCACCGAAGCCCAGGGTCGAATCCACACCAGTGCTTGCACGGTGGCGGTGCTGCCCGAACCTGACGAAGCACAGGCCATACAGATCAACCCCGCCGAGCTGCGCATCGACACCTTCCGCGCCAGC
>CAYNWR010000317.1:0-3714 GCA_964400915.1 uncultured Burkholderiaceae bacterium | reverse complement strand
CTGTGGTGCCGACGTGAAGGTGGGCAGCGCCGGGTGCTGCCGGCCGCCTCAGTGCAAGGCAGCCAGAAACTGGCGCAACTCCGGTGTCTGGGGCGACTGGAAGAGCACATCAGGCGGCCCCATCTCGTGGATGCGTCCCGCGTGCATGAACACCACACGGTCGGCCACCTTGCGCGCAAAGTTCATCTCGTGGGTGACCATCAGCAGCGTCATCCCTTCGTCGGCCAGGGTCTCCACCACCTTGAGCACTTCGCCCACCAGCTCGGGGTCGAGCGCGGAAGTGATCTCGTCGAACAGCATCACGTGCGGGTCCATCGCCAGCGCCCGCGCGATGGCCACGCGCTGTTGCTGGCCGCCCGAGAGTTGATCGGGCCAGGCGTCGTACTTTTCGGCCAGGCCCACGCGTTCCAGCAAGGCGCGGGCGCGGGTCTCGGCGGGGGCGCCCTTGTCGCCCTTGACCAGACCCGGCGCCAGCAGGATGTTGCGTCCCACGCTCAGGTGGGGAAACAGGTTGAAGCTTTGAAAGATCATGCCCACGCGCTGGCGCAGGGCGCGCATGGCCAGTGCATCGCCGTGGCGCAGGGCCTGCCCATCCACCTGCAGCGAGCCTTCCTGAAAATCCTCCAGGCCGTTGATGCAACGCAGCAGCGTGCTCTTGCCCGAGCCGCTCTTGCCGATGATGGCCACCACCTCGCCGCGCGGCACAAGCAGGTCGATGCCCTTGAGCACCTCGTTGGCGCCAAAGCGCTTGCGCAAGCCCTGGATGGCCACGATGGGCGCATCGGAGTCCGAACGGGTCGACACATCAGTGGGCACGGCGAAGTTTCCTCTCCAGGGTTCGGCTCCAGGCCGAAATCGGGTAACACAGCAGGAAATACATCAGTGCCACACAGGCGTACACCGTGAACGGACGGAAGGTGGCGTTGGTGATCATGGTGCCAGCCTTGGTCAGCTCGATGAAACCGATGACCGATGCCAGGGCCGTGCCTTTGATCACCTGCACTAGAAAGCCCACGGTGGGGGCCACGGCCACACGCAGCGCCTGCGGACCGATCACGTGCACCAACTGCTCGCGCAGGCTCAGGGCCAGGCTGGCGGCCGCTTCCCATTGGCCCTTGGGCACGGCGTTGACACAGCCGCGCCAGATTTCGCACAGGAAGGCGCTGGTGTACAGCGTGAGCGCCAGCGCCGCGGCCGCCCAGGCCGGCACCTTCAGGCCCAGCAGGGCCAGACCGAAATACGCCAGGAACAACTGCATCAGCAGCGGGGTGCCCTGAAACAGCTGCACGTACATGGCCACCGCGCGCTCGGCGCCGGGCCAGCGCGCGACACGCGCCACCAGCAGCAGCAGGCCCACCACCCCGCCGCCGATGAAGGCCACCAGCGTGAGCGCCACCGTCCAGCGCGCAGCCAGCAGCAGGTTGCGCACGATGTCCCACAGGGTGAAGTCAACCATGCTTGGGTACCGACTGGCGCGTGTCAGCGCCCGAACAGAAAGCGCGGCCCGATCCAGGCCAACAGCTCGCGCAGCGCCACCGCCAGGCCCAGGTAGAGCAGCGTGGCGATGATGGTGGCCTCGAACGCACGGAAGTTGCGGCTGTGGATCAGGTTGGCGTAGTAGCTCAGCTCCTGCGCGGCGATCTGCCCACACACGGCCGAGCCCAGCATCACGATGATGATCTGGCTGACCATGGCCGGCCACACCCGGCCCAGGGCGGGCGGCAACACCACGCGGGTGAACACCTGCGCCCGCGTGAGCGCCAGCGACAGGCCCGCCTCGATCTGCCCTTTGGGGGTCGATTCCACGCCCGCCCGCACGATTTCACCGGCGTAGGCGCCCAGGTTGATGACCATCGCCAGCGCCGAGGCCACTTCGGGCGAGAGCTTGATGCCAAGACCCGGCAGGCCGAAGAAGATGAAGAACAGCTGGACGATGAAGGGCGTGTTGCGGATCAGTTCCACATAACATGCCGCCAGCCAGCCCAGGGGCCTGGGGCCCCAGGCGCGCGCCCACGCGCAGGCGATGCCCAGCGCCATGCCCAGCACCGCAGCCACCACCGTGAGGCCGATGGTCAGCAGCAGGCCGCGCAGCAGCAGCGGCCATTCGACCAGCACCGCAGCAAAGTCCAGTGTGATCATCCGGCGCGCGGCATCAGGTCAACATCGGGCCAACATCAATTGGGCAGATCGCCTGCCGGACGGCCCAGCCACTTCTGCGCCATGCGGTCCAGATCGCCCGCGGTCTTGCCCGCCGCAATGATCTCGTTGACCTTCAGGCGCAACTTGTCCTCGCCCTTGCCCACACCGATGAAGTTGGGCGAATCCTTGATGAGCAGCTTGTATTCGGTGCCCAGTTGCGGGTTGCGCGCCATCATGTTCCCGGCCACCGACGCGCCCGTGGCGATCACCTGCACCTGGCCCGAGACAAAGGCCGACACCGTGGCGTTGTTGTCCTCAAAGCGCTTGATGTCCGCGCCAGCGGGGGCGAGCTTGGTCAGTTCCATGTCTTCGATGGCGCCGCGGGTGACACCGACACTCTTGCCCGCCAGGTCGCCCCAGGCCTTGACGTTGAGGGTCTTGGCGGCAAACACCGCCTGAAAGAAAGGCGAGTAGGCGGCCGTGAAGTCAATCACCTTCTCGCGCTCGGGGTTCTTGCCCAGGGTGGAGATCACCAGGTCGGCCTTCTTGGTCTGCAGGTAGGGGATGCGGTTGGCGCTGGTCACCGGCACCAGTTCCACCTTCACCCCCAGCTTGGCGCCGATGTAGTTGGCCATGTCGATGTCCAGGCCTTGGGGTTTGAGATCGGTGCCCACAAAGCCATAGGGCGGAAAGTCGGTGGGGATCGCGATGTTGATCTGCTTGCGGGCCATCACCTCGTCCAGCGCGGCCTGGGCGCTGGCCAGCATGGGCCAGGTGGCGGCCAGGGACAGGCCGAGGGACATCAAAAAGCGTCGTTGCATGTGAGGAACTCCTGGTTGGCGATGATCTGGATATGCATCGAAATGGTGCGCATGGGCATTGTCGCTGACGGCAAGGTGCGTTGCGACCTGGCCCAGGCGGCCTGACCCATTCGCCAGCACGAGGCGTGCCAGGTGTGGTTGAAAGGGTGAGGGCTCAGGCGGCCTTGAGCATGCGCTGCAGTTCGCCGGATGCGATCAGTTTTTCGGTGTCGTTGGCGCCGCCCACCAGCACCCCGCGCACGAACACCATCGGAAAGGTGGGCCAGCCGGTCCACATCTTGAGGGCATTGCGCCGGCGCCAGTCGCCCAGGTAGTTGCCGTATTCCAGGTAGTGGTGGGCAATGCCCGCCGCGTCCAGCACGCGCCGCGCCTTCTTGGGCATGGGGTTGATGCCCATGCCCACCACCACCACAGGGTGCGCCGCGATGGCAGCCTGCACCTCGCGCACGATGTCCTGGCGGTTGCCCGCCACATAGGCCCGAATGTCGGGATGGATGTGCGCCACATCGAGGACAGGGCGTTGGGGTGGCGTGGTCATGGAAAAGTGAGCCTATTCAAAAACAATAGCAAACCATCAAGAATTGACGATCGCTGCAAGGCAATTTGACTTGAAATTATGCCTGTGGGGCCAGTTTGAACACCGAAACCGTCGCCACCAGATCCTGTGCCTGGTTGCGCAGGCCCGAGGCGGCGGCCGCCATCTGCTCGACCAGCGCGGCGTTCTGCTGTGTGGTCTGGTCCATCTGGTTCACGG
>CAYNWR010000316.1:0-3734 GCA_964400915.1 uncultured Burkholderiaceae bacterium | reverse complement strand
GATCGTGTAGTTGCGCACGTGACCCATGTGCAGCTTGCCGCTGGGGTAGGGCAGCATGGAGCAGGCATAGAACTTCGGGCGGCTCTTGTCCTCGGTCACGCGGTAGGCATCACAAGCCTGCCAGTGCGCCTGGGCGGCCTTCTCGATCTCCTGGGGGTTGTAGGAGCGAGCGTCTTGTTGTTTCTCTTGCATGGAACGATTTTAGGGTTGCACCGCTGATCCGGGCCGCTGGCCCGATACAAGGGCGTCTTGGGTGCTCAGGGCTTGATCGCGCCTTCGGGCCGGCCACTCTTGTTCATGGCCTGGCCCAGGGCACGATCGAGGTCGTTCGCGGCCGCGTCGCGCAGGTCGGAGCCGACACGCCGATTGAACACGGCAAACAGGCTCCATCCATTGGCGTAGGACACACCAAAACTGGAGGTGCCTTGCAGGCTGCCGTGGTGCCAGGCGTTGAAGCGGCCGCCTGGCAACTCGCGCACCCGGGTACCCAGGCCGTAGTAGGTCGGGCGGTCGGCCCCGGGCGCGTCCGGGGGCCGCTGAAACATCTGGGCGGCCAGGGCCGGGGGCAGCAGGGGCTTGCCCCGTACCCCGCGCAAGCCATCGAGAAAACGCACGTAGTCGCTGGCGCTGCTGGTCCAGGCGCCTGCACCGCCCAATCCGTCAAGCTGGGCCTGCGTGACCGGTGTGTTGCGTGTGCCGGCGGTCCACAGATACTCCGGCTCGTCGGGGCCGGGTGTGGCCGATGCCAATTTCCAGGACGTGATGCCCAGCGGTTGGGCGATGTGGGTCTGGACGAAGTCCGCGTAGCTTTGGCCGCTTGCCTTCTCCAGGGCCATTTGAACCAGGCAGAAATTGATGTTGGCGTAGCTGAATAGTTGGCCCGGCTCGGCGTCGAGGGTCTTGGTGCGAAACCAGCCCGTCGCGTCGCCCGGACACACCGGAGAGGGCAGGAACATCGGATCGTTGGCGCGATCGATCGTCCAACCCGCGTGGTTGTGCAGCAAATGGCGCAAGGTGATCTTCAGCACCCGTGGATCGGCGTACGCCTGCGGATTCGGGGACCATCCCATGAGACCGGCAAAGGGTTGATCCAACTGCAATCGACCGAGCTCCACGGCCTTGAGCGCGGCTGCAGCGGTGATCCACTTGGACATGCTGGCGATGCGCATGCGCTGGTCGACCGACAGGGGCGTGCCGCCCGAGAACCCCTTGCTGGCGTAACCATAGGCCTTGTTCAGCACGAGCCGACCCTGGTAGGACACGGCCAGTGTGCCGCCGGGGTAGTCGTGCTGCTTCATCGTGCCCAGCATGACGGCATCAAAGGCCTCCAGCCCCGCCAGCGCCTGACCCGTGCTTGGCAGGTCGGACTGTGCAAGGCAGGTACCGATGGCACCCCACAATCCCAGGCACGCCACGCCACCGCGAATGGCCATCCAGCGGCTCCTTGCCATCCGAGCGAGGCGCGTCGAATCGACAGCGTGCAAAGGCCGTTGAGTAAAAGCATGTGGCATCCACGTGAACCCATCAAGCGCCATGCGCGCAAGTCTACGCACCAATTGATGCCCAGGATCCACCGATGCAGCACCACGGCGGTGCAGTTTGTACGCAATCTGGGAACCGGATTGCGTACACTTCTGGCATGGTTGATGCGTATGTCAGCAGCATGGGTGCCGAAACCACGCATTCGCCAGCTGCCGTTGAGTTGGTCTCGCTGACGAAGCGCTTTGCGCAAGGTGCAGCTGCCGTGGACGGCATCAATCTGCGCATTTCCAGTGGCAGCTACTGCTGTCTGCTTGGACCTTCGGGATGCGGCAAGAGCACCACCTTGCGCATGATTGCCGGGCACGAAGCCGTGACGTCTGGCGATATCCTGCTGGACAACCGCAACATCACGCACCTGCCTGCCGCCGCGCGCGGCACCGCCATGATGTTCCAGAGCTTTGCATTGTTCCCCCACCTCTCGGCGCTGGACAATGTGGCCTTCAGTCTCAAGATGAAGGGCGTGGCCAAGGCCCAACGCCAAGCCAAGGCAGCCGAATTGCTGGATCGCGTGGCCATGGCTCATCTTGCCCAACGCAAGCCGGGTGAGTTGTCGGGTGGACAGCAGCAGCGCGTGGCGCTGGCCCGCGCGCTGATCACCCAGCCCAAGGTCCTGTTGCTGGACGAACCGCTTTCGGCGCTCGACCCCTTCCTGCGCCTGCAGATGCGCGCAGAACTGCGGCGTTGGCAGAAGGAACTCGGCTTGACGTTCATCCATGTGACGCACTCGCAGGAAGAGGCGATGGCACTGGCCGACATGATGGTGGTAATGAACCACGGCGTGATTGTTCAGGTGGGCTCGCCCCACCAGATCTACAACGCGCCCGCCAACGAATTTGTCGCCCGGTTCATGGGTGGCCACAATGTGATCGACACCGGAAACGGCAAGATCGCGGTGCGCAACGACCAGATGCGAATTGCACCTGCTGCGCCTTCCGGGAAGCCCCAAGGCGTCGCATCCGGAATCGGCAGCCTGGGAGCCGCGCCGGCGCAAGACGGGCTCGTGCTGCCTGCCACGATCACCGACGTTGAATACCAGGGCACCTACGTGCTGCTGGGCCTTGACGCGAAGACAAGCACCGGCGCCACGGGTGTCTCGGTGATGTTGCCCGAAGCGGAGTTTGCACAACGCCCCTACGCCGCAGGCGAAGCCGTTCACCTGTCATGGCAGGCGGCCCACACGCTGCCTGGCTGATCAGATCTTTTTCCACCCCCCACCAAAGGAGAACTCATGTCCAACGAAACCCTTGACCGCATCAGCGCCCTGCAACGGCGCTCGGTGCTGACCGGCATGGCCGGCATCCTGGCCGCAGGCAGCGCGCCCTTTGTTCACGCGCAGGACAAGGTCGTGCTGCGCTACCTCGGCACCGCCGTCAATCAGGACAAGGCCATTGCCGAGAAGTTCAAGGCCGACACCGGTATCGAAATCCAGTACGTGGCCGTGACCACCGACGACGTGACCAAGCGCGCGGTCACCGCACCCAACAGCTTCGACCTGATCGATACCGAGTACTTCTCACTCAAGAAGATCGTCCCCACTGGCAACTTGAAGGGCATCGACACCAAGAAGATCAAGAACGCCGACAAGATCACCTCGCTGTTCACCAAGGGCGAAGTGGCCGGCAAGAAGGTGGGCGACCAAGGCACCGCGCCCAAGAAGGTGATGTACCTGGAAAGCGAGAAGAGCAAGAAATTCGCCGCCTCGCCCACGCAGTTCATGACGCTGATTCCCACCGTGTACAACGCCGACACGCTGGGCATCCGCCCGGACCTGATCAAGCGCCCCATCAACAGCTGGGCCGAGCTGCTGAACCCCGAGTTCAAGGGCAAGGCCGCCATCCTGAACATCCCGTCCATCGGCATCATGGACGCGGCCATGGTGGTGGAGGCCATGGGCAAGTACAAGTACCCCGACAAGGGCAACATGACCAAGGCCGAGATCGACCTGACGATCAAGACCCTGATCGAAGCCAAGAAGGCCGGCCAGTTCCGCGCGCTTTGGAAGGACTTCAACGAGAGCGTGAACCTGATGGCCTCGGGCGAGGTGGTGATTCAATCGATGTGGTCGCCAGCCGTGACGGCCGTGCGCACCAAGGGCATCGCCTGCAACTTCCAGCCTTTGAAGGAAGGCTATCGTGCCTGGGCCGCCGGCTTCGGTGTGCCGGCCACGCTGTCGGGCAAGAAACTGGACGGCG
>CAYNWR010000315.1:0-3754 GCA_964400915.1 uncultured Burkholderiaceae bacterium | reverse complement strand
TGAACAGGTTGTTGAACACCTCCAGCAGCACCGGGTCGACCCGTGTGCCCGCCGCGTGCTGCACGGCGCGTGCCTCGTGGCGCTCGAGCACGATGTGATCGAGGTTGGTCAATTGGGCACGCCAGCCGGGTTCCACCACGGTGGTGGCATTGCGCTCGGCAATGATGGCCGGCCCCGTCACCTTGTCACCGGGCCGCAGATCCTCGCGCACGATGAGCGACGCCTGGTGCCAACGCCCGCCCGAATACATGCGCACCCGTTCGCGCACCGGTGCCTCGCGCGATGCACCAACAGCCAGGGTCTGCTCGGCGGGGGCATCGCCGGCGATCACGGCTTCGACCGAGACCGCCTCGACGATCAGCGCCTTGCCCACCATCAGAAACGAGAAGCGCTGGCGGTAGGCGGCCTCAAAAGCGGCCTGCGCCGATGCCAGCCAGCCGGCCGATCGCTCGGGATCGGACGCACCGGGTGGCACCTCGCAGGAAACCACCAGCGGCGAATCGCTGCCCTGATAACGCACATGCAGGCGCCGCAACAGGCGCATGCCATAACGCGCGGCCGGACTGCCCGCATGCTGGCGCAGCAACTCGGCGCAAGCGGCGCTGGCCAGGTCGTCCACCACCTTGGCAATGCCGGCCAGCGACTCGGGCGCCAGCGGCAGCTCCACGGATCGTTCACGGATCACGGACTGATCCGCCAGGCCCATGCCGTAGGCGCTGAGCACCCCGGCCAGGGGGTGCACCATCACGCTGGTCATGCCCAGGGCATCGGCCACACGGCAGGCGTGCTGCCCGCCGGCGCCTCCAAAACACTGCAGGGTGTAGCGCGTGACGTCATACCCCCGCGCCACGGAGATCTTCTTGATGGCTCCGGCCATCTGCTGCACGGCGATGTCGATGAAGCCCTCGGCCAGAACTTCGGCGGGCCGCCCGACACGCGCTGCGAGCTCTTCAAAGCGCGTGCGAACCACGCCGTCGTCCAGCGCCTCGTTGCCCGCCAGGCCGAACACCTTGGGGAAATGCCGGGCCTGGATCTTGCCCAGCAACACATTGGCATCGGTGATGGTCAGCGGGCCGCCGCGTCGGTAACATGCGGGCCCCGGATTGGCTCCTGCGCTTTGTGGTCCCGCCCGCAGGCGCGCACCGTCAAACCCCAGGATCGAGCCGCCACCGGCCGCCACGGTGTGAATGCTCATCATCGGCGCGCGCATGCGCACACCGGCCACCAGGGTTTCAAACTCGCGCTCGAACTCACCCGCAAAGTGCGACACGTCGGTGGACGTACCGCCCATGTCGAAACCGATCACCCGCGAGAAGCCCGCCAGGCTTGCCGTGCGGGCCATGCCCACGATGCCACCGGCCGGCCCGGACAGAATCGCGTCCTTGCCCTGGAAGGCCCGTGCATCGGCCAAGCCGCCTGAAGACTGCATGAACAACAGGCGCACCCCTGGCATTTCGGAGGCGACCTGCTCGACGTAGCGCCGCAGGATGGGCGAGAGGTAGGCATCCACCACCGTGGTGTCGCCACGGCTGACCAGCTTCATCAAGGGGCTCGTCTCGTGGGAGGTGCTCACCTGTTCGAAACCGATGCGCCGGGCCATCGCCGCGGCGGCTTGCTCGTGGCCCGGGTAGCGATAGCCGTGCATGAACACGATGGCCACGCTGCGCAGGCCCTGGGCGCGCAGGTCGAGCATGGACCGCTCCAGGGCGGCCTCGTCCAGCGGCATCAGCCGATCGCCGTGGGCACCCATGCGTTCGTCGACCTCGATCACCCGCGAATACAGCAGTTCGGGCAGCACGATGTGCCGATCAAAAAGGCGCGGCCGGTTCTGGTAGCCGATGCGCAGGGCGTCGCGAAAGCCGCGCGTGATCACCAGCGCGGTGGGCTCGCCCTTGCGCTCCAGCAGCGCGTTGGTGGCCACGGTGGTGCCCATCTTGACGCACTCGACGCGGTCGGGCGTGATGGGCTCATGCGCCGCCAGTCCCAGCAGATGCCGGATGCCGGCCACGGCCGCGTCGCGGTAATGCTCGGGGTTCTCCGAAAGAAGCTTGTGCGTGACGATCGAACCGTCGGGTTGGCGGGCCACGATGTCCGTGAACGTGCCGCCGCGGTCGATCCAGAACTGCCAACGTTCGTTGCTGGCCATGGTCATCAGGCGACAACCGGCAGGGCCGTCGTCGCGTATTCGTGTTCGAGGGATCGGCCAAGCGCCTCGTCGCGCAGCACCAGGCGCATGGCGGGTGCCGCGCGCACGCCCTGCCCTGCGGCATTGGGCAAGGCGCCCAGGGTGCCGCAGAACATCACCAGGCCGTCCTGCACGGGCACGTCGGGCGGCAGCCCGGCCACCAGATCTTCCAGGGGCCGGATGCGCGCCAGCAAGCCTTGCTGGTACAGCACCCATTGCCCGCCCTCGTGCACCGAGGATTCGAGCACCAATTGATCGGCACGCCCGCGCAGCTCATCCCAGGGCCAGGCGACACGCGCCACCGGTTTGGCACAGACCTGCTTGCTCGCGGCCACCGAATGCGCCTCCAGCTGCCGGTCGGTGTGGTCCGAACCCACGCTGAGCCACCACACGCCCTCGGCGCGCACCAGCACGGGCTCCACCTCGCCCGAGCTGGCGTCGCCCAACGCCTGGATGCTGGCGGCCTGCGTGATCTGGGACGCGGCAACCCGGTAGTAAAGGGGCACCGTTGACGGGCGCGGCACGCCCAGGGCCGCCAGCTCCTCGATGTGGTGATCGATGGCCGCGCGATCACGCCCGGTCCATCCGGCAATCACCAACTGGTGCACGGCGACCGACAGGTGGCGCCCATCAGGCAATTGAAACGATAGGCGGTTGGAATGGGTGGGGTTCACGAACTCAGGACTCCGGGCAACCACAAGGCAAGGTCGGGAAAAACGGCCAGCAAGGCGAGCAAGAGGAACAACGCTGCCACAAACGGCAGGGTGCCGACGATGACATCGTTGAGCGACCCCGACTTGCGCAGGTTCTGCACCACAAACAGGTTCAAACCCACAGGTGGCGTGATCAAGGCCGTCTCGACCAGCACGATCACCACGATGCCGAACCAGACCATGTCGAAACCCAGCGCCTGCATCACTGGGGCAATGACGGGCACGGTGGTGATCATCATCGACAGGGTTTCCATGAAGCAACCCAGGATCACGTAGAACACGATGACTGCAAACAGCATGCCCCACTTGCCCAGTCCCAGACCCTGCAGCGCATCCGTGAGCTTGGTCGTCAGGCCAATGGAGGACATGACGAAATTGAGGAAATAGGCGGCCACGACGATCAGCATGATCATGCCCGTGGACTTCATCGTGCCCAGCAGGCAATCGCGCAACATCGCCCACGACAGCGTGCGGGACCACGCCGCCAGCGCCAGGCCCATCATCACGCCCAGGCTCGCAGCTTCGGTGGCGGTGGCGATGCCGGCGTAGATCGAACCGACCACCACCAGGAACACACCCAGTGGTGGCACCAGGTGCACCAGCGACGCCACAGCCTCGCCCAGCGACGAGCGCCTGGATTGCCCACCCCAGGCGGGATGCAGCCAGCAGGCCACCAGCACCACCACCATGAAGCCCAGCGACAGCACGATGCCCGGCACGATGCCCGCCAGATACAGCTTGGGCACCGAGGTGTTGGTCAGCACCGCGTAGATGATCATGTTGATCGACGGCGGGATCAGGATGCCGAGCGTGCCGCCGGCCGCGAGCGTGCCGAGGAACAGGCGCTCGTTGTAGC
>CAYNWR010000314.1:0-3775 GCA_964400915.1 uncultured Burkholderiaceae bacterium | reverse complement strand
AAGCGACTTGAGCGCGTACGCGATGTTGCCAGCACAGCCGCCGAAGTCACGCCGCAATGCCGGCACCAGAAAGGACACATTGAGGATGTGCAACTGGTCGGGCAGGATCTGCTCGGCAAACCGGCCCTCGAAATTCATGATCGTGTCGAAGGCCAATGAGCCACAAATGATGGAAGCCATGGGTGAGATCCGTTTGGAGTGGAGAAGACGTTTGAGAAACTGCAGGCGCCACCCTGCCGCTGCAGGGCGCGGGAAAACGCTTTACGGATAAAAGGCAACCAGTCGGTAACCAGCCACCAGCGACGGGCTGGCTCCCGATGTCAGCGCCACCGGCAAGGCCGCCGACCAGTCTGCGCGAGGCCCCAGGACGGGCCCCGCGCCCAAATCGCTGGCGCTGAAAATCCGGCGGGCCAACACCCGGTCGCGCGCGTCGGTCAGCGCCAGTTCAAGGTGAGGCATCGCCAGGGACATGTTGGAACGGTTGCGCACGACCACACTGAATTGAAACTCCTCGTTTCGGGTGCGATCGAAGGCTGAACTTTCAATGGCAATGGAGTCGATCTTTCTGTACGGTTGAACTTCACAACCCATGCTGGCGCACAGGGATTGAAGGCCAGGCTTCATGTCGGGATACGTCGCAGCCATCCGGTCGCGCTCCGTGATCAGGAACTGAACCGCCAGCACCACCACCAAGATCAGGCATACAAACCAGCCCAAGGCCCTCACCGAAGGCTGAGCCCAGAACGCCTGGCGCCGCGCCCGTCGCACAAACTCCATCGATTGCAGCGTCGATTCACGGACCCCGAATTGTGTATCGCCAGCGCGCGTTTCGGCCTGATCCGCATACTGCCCCGCCGCGAAATCGCCGGGCGGCCGGGACGCGGCGACCACCGGCCTTGGCTCTGCCGGAGCCGGCGCACCTTCAGCGATGGTGCTCAGGTCATTGAACACCACAGACGGAACCTGCTCCTCGGAAGGCACGTCGGCCATGGCCCCTTGCGGTTCCTGCGGCTCTTGCCAGGCGCCCGATTCGCCCAGCGCCTCGGGCGGCGGCGGAATCTTCAAATCGAAATGCGGCTCCTGTCCCCACGGCCCTGATTCGGCACTTCGCGCCAGTGGCGCTGGTTCGATGTCGATGGGTTCGACCAGTGGTACCGAAGGGTCTGTGGCAAACGGGGCTTGTTGCGTCGCTGGTGTTCGCGGCCAGGGCTCCTCAGCGCTTGGTGAACGCGTGCCCGCGCGATCACCGGGTGCCTCCGCGGGTGTCGCAGTCTTCGGATCGGGTGGAGACACCGCGGGCACAGTAACGGTGGCGGCGGCTGCAGCCGCCAACGAAGAGGGCCGCGTGCGTGGCCGGTCGACAAATACCGGGAGTGAGGGCGCGGGGCTTGTGCGCACTGGCGCGGCAGGCGGTGGTGCACTCTGCGGCCCTGTCGCTTCGCCACCCGAGGACTCCAGACCCGCGAACGAGGAAGGTCGGGTGCGTGACGACGCCATGGGCGTGATGGGCACGCTGCGTGGGCGCCAATCTTCTTGTGTGGCCCGCGGCACTGGGGAGCCCATCCGGGCCGAGTCATTAGGCGGTGGGGCGGGCGTCTCGACGGGTGCCGACGCATCAGCGGCCGTGAAGGCCTGGTCTGCAGCGTGCGCCAGATCCTGCAGGTGCTGGCTGGCATCGAATACCTGGGCACAGTTGCCGCAGCGCACCCAGCCTTCGGACACGCGGAGCTGGTCCGGCACAACCTTGAACATCGTCCCACAGGTGGGGCAGCGTGTGACCAGACTCATGAGCGCCAAATTGTAGGTGCCCCGCGCGCTGCCAGGATGCCGCGCACGCGTGCGCTCACATCGCGGTCGGCCGCGATCCGGTCATCAGGATCCAGCCTTCGTCTTCATCCGCAACATCCACGTCCATCCATGGCTTGTATGCCGCCCGGATTTCGTCGGCCTGGCGGGCGAGAATCCCCGAAAGGATCAGGTCACCACCGGCCTGAACATGGGAACACAGCAAAGGAGCGAGCACCTTCAGGGGGGACGCCAGGATGTTGGCCACGACAGTCTGGTACTCGCCACGGGCCATGTCGGGCAGGCCGACATTCAGCTGAACCCCATTGGCCTGGGCGTTGCGCGCACTGGTTGCCACCGCGGCGGCGTCGATGTCCACGGCATCGACCGGTTCGGCACCAAAGCGGGCAGCCGCCATGGCGAGGATGCCCGAGCCACACCCATAGTCAAGCGTTCGGCCCAAGGCGCGATGCTGCCCCTGCTTGGCGAGCCAGCGCAGGCACATGCGGGTGGTGGCATGGGTGCCCGTTCCAAAGGCAAGACCCGGATCGACTTGCAGGGCCACGCGGGCCTGTGGGGGGACCGAATGCCAGCTTGGGACGATCCAGAACGCTTCGGTGATCGCGATCGGCTCAAACTGCGATTGGGTCAGCCGCACCCAGTCCTGCTCTGGCACATCGACCAGGCCCAGGGATCGGACTTTGGACCCAATATCGTCATTTGCGATCGCCTGTTCTGCGATCATTGCTATATCTTTTGAAGCAAACATCGCCACGACGCGCGATTGCGCCCACGCCGCCCTGGGCGCAGGCATCCCTGGCTCGCCAAACAGGGGCTGTTCAGCAGGTGTCAAGGCGTCCGCGTCCTCGACCGACACACTCAAGGCACCGGCGCGATCAAGCCAATCGCACAGGGCTTCAGCCGTTTCCTCGGGAGCCAACAGGCGCAGTTCGACGAGGGCCATGCGGTCAACGCTTGCGCCGTGACAACCACTCTTCCAGGTAGTGGATGTTCGTCCCGCCGGTGACGAAACTGGCGTCCACCATCAACTCGCGATGCAGCGCGATGTTGGTCTGGATGCCTTCGACCAGGGTCTCGGCAAGGGCCGTTCGCATGCGCGCCAAGGCTTCGTCACGCGTGTCCCCGTGGACGATGATCTTGCCAATCATCGAATCGTAGTTGGGCGGTACAAAGTAGTTCGTGTAGGCGTGTGAATCCACCCGCACACCGGGACCGCCCGGCGCATGCCACATGGTGATGCGTCCCGGCGACGGTGTGAACTTGTAGGGATCCTCGGCATTGATGCGGCATTCGATCGCGTGCCCCCGCATCTGCACCTGACGCTGCGTGAAGGGCAACTTCTCGCCAGCGGCCACGCGGATCTGCGTCTTGACCACGTCGATGCCGGTCACCCATTCGGTCACCGGGTGCTCGACCTGCACGCGCGTGTTCATTTCGATGAAATAGAACTCGCCGTTTTCGTACAGGAACTCAAAGGTTCCGGCACCCCGGTAGCCAATGCGCTTGCAGGCCGCCACACAGCGATCGCCGATCTTCTCGATGAGCTTGCGCGCGATGCCCGGTGCGGGTGATTCTTCGATCACCTTCTGATGGCGCCGCTGCATCGAGCAGTCTCGCTCGCCCAGGTAGACCGCGTTCTTGAACTTGTCCGCCAGCACCTGGATTTCGACGTGCCGGGGGTTCTGCAGGAACTTCTCCATGTAGACCGCAGGATTGCCGAAGGCGGCCCCCGCCTCGGCGCGGGTCATTTGCACGGCGTTGATGAGCGCGGCCTCGGTGTGCACGACGCGCATGCCCCGACCGCCACCGCCGCCAGCCGCCTTGATGATCACGGGGTACCCGACGCTGCGGGCGATGCGCCGGATTTGCACCGGGTCGTCGGGCAGTTCGCCTTCCGAGCCTGGCACACAAGGCACCCCGGACTTGATCATGGCCTGCTTGGCTGCCACCTTGTCACCCATCACGCGGA
>CAYNWR010000313.1:0-3783 GCA_964400915.1 uncultured Burkholderiaceae bacterium | reverse complement strand
GAACATGGTGTTGTGCGCGATCTTCCAGACCCGGGCCAGTTCGCCCTCGCCCACATACGTGACGCCGCGGCCGAACATCTTCAGGTAAGGCTCCGAAAGCGCAAAGAGCTTCTTCGGGCCGGAGGCCACGACCCACAACAGGCCGGCCTTGGCCACCTTGGCGTTGCCCGACACCGGCGCGCACAGATAGGCCACACCCAGGGCTTCCAGGCGCTCGCGCACCTCGGCCGAGCCTTCCTGCGAGATGGAGGAGCTGTCGATCACCACACGCGGCTTGCGCGCGCCGGTGACCAGGCCACCCGGCGCAAACAGCACCTCCTTGAGGTCGTCGGTGGTCGAGACCATCGTGAAGACCAGATCGCAGGCGGCCAGATCGAGCTTGCTGGCGGCGACCGTGGCACCGTACTCGACCAGGGGCTGCGCCTTGGAGGCGGTGCGGTTCCACACCTGCGCCGCGTGCCCGGCCTTGAGCAGGCGCTTGACCATCGCCTCGCCCATGCGCCCCAATCCAATCCATCCGATTTGTGTGCTCATGCTCGATCCTTCATGGGCCAGCGGGCCCGGACATGCCAAGTCGAAAAGCGCGCAGTGTGCATCAGCGTCGTGCTGGCGATGCTTGTGCAGCACAAAAACAGTTTTCCACCGTGGTGGGCTCCAGTTGCCTTGGACCCTGCCGGTGCGGCATGATGGCCGCAACAAAGAGGAGCCGCGCGCCATGACACCCAACCCATCCCCTGACGGTTTGCCGAAAACACGCCGGCGTCGCGCCTTGGGCGCACTGCTCGTCGGCACGGCCGGCACCATCGGCTGGCCTTTGACCCTCAGGAGCCAGGGCACCCAATGGCCCGATCGGCCGATCAAGCTCATCGTCGGGTTTCCGGCAGGGACCTCGCCCGACCTCAAGGCCCGCCTGCTGGCCGAACCGCTGACGCAGCTGCTGGGCCAGCCGGTGGTGGTGGAGAACCGCGTGGGCGCCGCCGGCAGTGTGGGGGCCGAGGCCGTGGCACGGGCCACCGATGACCACAGTTTCGGGGTGATCGGCAGCGCGGCCCTGACCAGCACACCCATCCTCAATCCGGGCCTGGCCTACAAGCCTGCGCAGTTCAAGCCCATATCGATGATCGGCACCTCGCCGCTGCTGCTGGTCGCGGGCGCCAACCTCGGGTTTTCGGCGGCAGCGGACTTCTTTGCCCAGGCGCGCGCGGCGGGCAACAAGTGGAACTACGGCTCGATCGGCATCGGCTCGAGCACCCACCTGGCCGGCGAACTGCTGGCATCGAAGGCGGGCCTGGAAGCGGTGCATGTGCCTTTCAACGGCGCGCCTGCGGTCATCAACGCCATGATCGGCGGCGCCGTGCAGTTCGCCACGCTGCCCATCGGTGCGGCGCTGGCGCAAGCCCAGGCCGGTCGCATCAAGGCGATTGCCATCACGTCGGCTGCGCGCAGTGTGCTGGCGCCCGGCGTGGCGGCCCTGCCCGAAGTGGGTGTGCCCAGCCTCAACCTGGAGATCTGGAATGCCGTGCTGGCACCTGCATCGATTTCCAGCATGGCGCTGGAACGCTTCAGCCGCGCGGTCAGTGCGGTGATCCGCAGCGACGACGTGCGACAGAAGCTGTTTGCGCAGGGCTGGCAAGCCGACGGGGGTTCACCCGAGGCGCTGGCGCAGCGCATCCGCGACGACACCGCGGTGTTCGGCGCGATCATCACGCAGCGCAAGATCACACTCAACAGTTGAACCCGATGCCTGCAAACGCCTGCGACGTCCTGGTTGTTGGAGGAGGCGCCGGCGGTGTCGCTGCGGCCGTGGGCGCGGCCCGCGCCGGTGCGCGCGTGATGCTGGCCGAACGCTACGGCTTTCTGGGGGGCGCGGCCACACAGTCGCTGGTGCTCTCGTACTGCGGCTTCCATGTCAACCGCGAGCCGTTCGACCGGGCGGTCGGGGGGGTGGGGTGGGAGCTGCTGCAGGGCCTGCAGGCGCTGGGCTGGAGCGTGGCGCCCCTCCGCTCGAAAAGCGGGAACCAGATCGTGATGATCGATGCCGAGGCGGTCAAGCTCGTGCTCGACCGCATGGTCCTGGCCGCCGGCATCGACCTGCGCCTGCACAGCCTGGTGGTGGGTGTGCAGCGCGAAGGCGCCCACCTCACCCACGTGACCCTGGCCGACCACGATGGCCTGCACGAGGTGGCCGCGCGGGCCGTGGTGGACGCCAGCGGCGAGGCCGATGTGTGTGCACGGGCACAGGTGCCCCTGTCGCAGCCAGGGGGCGCGGGGGCGCACCTGCAAATTGCCTCGATGCCCGTGCGGGTGTCGGGCATCCCCGTCGAAGCGGAACTCGATCGCACCCTGATGGCTTCGCTGATCGAGGCCTACAACCGTGGCGCCGAGCACCCCATCGCACGCCAGGACGGCGGTGTGTTCATGCGCCTGCCCGGCAGCACCGACCGCTGGTGGATGTGCATCGACCTGGCCACGCCCGGTACCAGCGGCGCCGACCTGGCCCACGCCGAGACGCTGGCGCGTGAGCAGGCGCACCGCTTCATCGAGGTGCTGCGCCACCACCCGGGCTTCGAGCAGGCCCGTGTGGCCACCACGGGACCACAACTGGGCATTCGAGAGACGCGAAGGCCGCAAACCCGGCGCGATGTGTGCGCCGACGACGTGCTGGGCGGACTGCGCCGTGCCGACGCCATCGCCCGCGCCAGTTGGCCGATGGAAATTCACGAAGGACCCGGGCGGCAGCGCTTCATCGCCGTGGGTGGTGCGGGCTTCTACGACGTCGGGCACGGTGCGCTGTGCCCGCTGGGCGTGGACAACCTGCGCGTGGCCGGGCGGGTGGTGGGGGCCGACGCACAGGCCTTTGGCTCCACACGGGTGATGGGAACGGCTTTTGCCACCGGGCAGGCCGCGGGCGTGTCGGCCGCGTTGTGGGCACGCGAGGGCACCAGCGACGTGCCGGCAGTGCAGGAGACGCTGAGGGCCCAGGGCGCGCTGATCTGATCGGGAGCCGGTGCGGCCCCGGGTGTCAGACGCGTTCGAGCACCAGCGCAATACCCTGCCCCACACCGATGCACATCGTGCACAGCGCATAGCGCCCGCCGCTGACGTGCAACTGGTTGATGGCCGTTGTTGCCAGGCGTGCGCCGCTGGCGCCCAGTGGATGGCCCAGCGCGATGGCGCCGCCGTTGGGATTCACACGCGGATCGTTGTCCGCCAAGCCCAGCAGCCGCAGCACGGCAAGGCCTTGCGCGGCAAAGGCCTCGTTGAGTTCGATCACATCGATCTGTTCGAGGCTGAGGCCCGTGAGGGCCAGCACCTTCTGGGTGGCCGGTGCCGGACCGATGCCCATCACCCGCGGTGCCACACCCGCCACCGCCATGCCCACCACGCGCGCGCGGGGCGTGAGCCCATGGCGCGACGCCGCAGCCTCGCTGGCCAACAGCAAGGCGCAGGAGCCGTCGTTGACACCGCTGGCATTGCCAGCCGTCACACTGCCGTCTGGTCGCACGACGCCCTTGAGCCTGGCCAGCGCCTCCAGGCTGGTGGCGCGCGGGTGCTCGTCCTTGGACACCACCACGGGATCACCCTTTTTCTGGGGGATCTGCACGGGCACGATCTCGGCGTCAAAGAAGCCGCGCTGCTGGGCCGCGATGGCCTTGGTCTGGCTGTCCAGGGCCATGCGGTCCTGGGCCTCGCGCTCGATGTGATGATCGACGGCCACGTTTTCGGCGGTCTCGGGCATCGAGTCGACGCCGTAGCGCTCCTTCATCAGCTTGTTGACGAAGC
>CAYNWR010000312.1:0-3798 GCA_964400915.1 uncultured Burkholderiaceae bacterium | reverse complement strand
GCCCGCCCGCTGCCGCGGTCACCAACAAGTACCCCGTTGCCCACGTCAAGCACCAGAACTCGAACATGGTCATCGTCGTGATCAATCCAAGTTTCTTTCGTGGCAGCCCAGCCGATCAAAATCGATGGTTCACGGACGTTGAACAATGTATTCGTTCGGTGAAGCTGGGTGGACAGGCCCTGATCGTGGCCAATGACAACGGTCGCTATCGGTTTTATGGGCCCAAGAGCTGGCACAGCTTCCTTCAGACCCTGGACATGAACTGGGTGAATGCCCGAGTCAACAAATCCCTGACCTGCAATTTCTGAGGCGAATGGCCCAGTTTCCAGGCTTGGGGGCATCGCCGGTTTGCGCCATGAGGTGGCGCCAAAAGCGCTGTGGCATGCTCAAGGGAGAAACATGGATCTGACCACCAACGCGCCCCCCGGACCCCAAGCGGATGCCTCGCTACGGGAACTGGCCCATGCCATCCGGTTCCTGGCGGTGGACGCGATCGTGCGCGCAGGGGAAGGGCACCAGGGCGTGCCCCTGGGCATGGCAGAAATTGCCACGGTTCTCTACACAAAACATCTTAGGTTCGATGCGGATTCGCCCGCGTGGTGGGACCGCGACCGGGTGGTGCTGTCCAACGGCCATGGATCGATGTTGCTCTATGCCCTGCAGTACCTGGTGGGCAACCAGCGCATCACACTTGATGCGCTGCGACGGTTTCGTGAATTGGGATCGCATTGCGCGGGGCATCCCGAGCGGGACGTGCAAGCTGGCATCGAGGTGACCACGGGCCTGTTGGGTCAGGGCATCGGTCACGCGCTGGGAATGGCGATTGCAGAGGCCTCGCTCAACGCGCGTTTTGGCGACAGCCTGGTCAATCACCGCACCTGGGCCTTTGTCGGTGATGGTTGTCTGCAGGAGGGTGTCGGGCAGGAAATGATTGCCCTGGCCGGGCATCTGTGCTTGTCCAAGCTCACCCTGCTGTGGGACGACAACCGCATCACCGACGACGGCAGCACCGCTCTGTCGATCAGCGAAGACGTGGCCGAACGCTTTCGCGTTGCCGGGTGGCACGTGCAGGCCGTGGATGGACACGACCTGGCAGCCATCGATGCGGCGCTGGATGCCGTTCGCGGCGACTCGCGACCGTCCCTGCTGGCCTGCCGCACCGTCATTGCCCGTGGCATCGAACGCCTGGAAGGTCAGCGCGGCGGGCACAGTGCGCGCTTGTTCGACGCCGACGCACAATCGATGCGGGAACGATTTGGCTGGCGCTCGCCGCCCTTCGAGGTACCGGCCCACGTGCTGTCGGCCTGGCGCGCTGCCGGCAAGCGTTGCACTGGAGATCACGCGGCCTGGCGAGCCAGAATGGCTGCCACGCCTGTGGCTGTGCGGTCTGAGTTCGAGCGTGTGCAGCAAGGCCGCTTGCCGGAAGGCCTGGACGAGGTGCTCGCGGAATTTTCCGCTGGCGCCCTGGCCCAGGCGGGTGCGTTGGGCGGCATCAACATCAGCGCAGAGATTCACGAGCGCCTGCGTGGCGCCTGGCCCGAGCGGTTTGTGGCTTGTGCCGACCTGGAGGCACCCACCGATCACAAGCGCGGCGCCCACGCGTTCACGGCCGGCGACCGCAGCGGCAACTACCTGCATTGCGGTGTGCGCGAACATGTCATGGCGGCCTTGAGTGTGGGGATCGCCGCGCATGGCGGGTTGCGTCCGGTGGCCGTCACCTACCTTGCGTTTTCCGACTACCTGCGTCCATCCATGCGCATGGCTGCGTTGATGGGTCTGCCCGTCATCTTCGTGTTCAGCCACGATTCGATTGGCATCGGGCGCAATGGGCCCACGCACCAGCCTGTGGAGATGCTCGCGTCGCTGCGGGCGATGCCAGGCATGCGGGTGTATCGCCCGGCCGATGCGATCGAGGCCGCCGAGTGCTGGGCAGCCGCCATCGATTGCCTGGACGGGCCGGTGTCACTGGTGTTCGCGCGCCAGGCGTTGCCACCCGTGCGCCTCACCCTCAGCCCCGGCAACCTCTGTGCACGTGGTGCCTATGTGCTGGCCGAAGGTGAAGGCGGGCCACGCCGCGTGACCTTGCTGGCCACAGGGTCCGAAGTTGCGCTGGCGGTCCAGGCCCGAGCCCTGCTGCAGTCCGAAGGGATTTCAACGGCCGTGGTGTCGATGCCGTGCTGGGAGGCCTTCGAGGCGCAGGACCTTGCCCATCGACAGCAGGTGCTGGGACCGGGCAGCCTGCGCGTTGGTGTCGAAGCTGCTGTCCGGTTGGGCTGGGATCGCTGGTTGGGCGAGGGTGGCGCCTTCGTCGGTATGCGGGGCTTTGGTGCTTCCGGGCCGGCAGCAGACCTCTACCAGCATTTCGGCATCACCCCTGCCGCCATCGTGGCGGCAGCATTGCAAGGTTTGCAGGCGCGTGCCCGCTTGCCAGCCACCTACGGAGACACACCATGACATCAACACAAACCATAGACCTGGACGCGTTGGCACAGGTGGCCTATCGCATTCGCAGGTATGCCTTGCGCATGGGCGAGGTGCAGGGCCAGGGTTACATTGGTCAGGCTTTGGGCTATGCCGATGTGCTGGCGGTGGCCTATGGGCACGCCATGAACCTGCGCGCGGATGACCCGAAATGGGACGGCCGCGACCGGTTCTTGCTGTCGCATGGGCACTACGCAATTGCCTTGTACGCGGCGCTCATCGAAGCGGGCATCCTTCCCGAATCGGAGCTGGAAACCTATGGCAGCGACGACAGCCGCCTGCCCATGTCGGGCATGGCCAGCTACACACCCGGCATGGAGATTTCAGGCGGATCCCTTGGCCAAGGCCTGGCCATCGGCGTCGGCATGGCCCTGGCGCTGCGGCATCGGGGCAACGCGGCGTTTGTCTACAACTCGATGTCCGATGGCGAACTGGACGAAGGCGCCACCTGGGAGGCCGCGATGGCGGCATCCCACCATCAACTGGACCATCTCATCTGCCTGGTGGACATCAACAACCAGCAGGCGGATGGCCCCTCCACACGCGTGCTGGGCTTCGAACCCCTGGCAGACAAATGGGCGGCGTTTGGCTGGCATGTGCAGCGGGTCGATGGCAACAACCTGGCGGCCCTGACGGCGGCCTTCGATCGGGCGCGCCACCTGCCACAACGCCAACCCCGCGTGATCCTGTGCGACACCTTGATGGGCAAGGGCGTCCCGTTTCTGGAACAGCGCGAGAAGAACCATTTCATCCGCGTCGATCCGCCGGAATGGCAACACGCGATTGCCGTGCTCGATGCGGCCATGGTCGAAGGGGCCGCAGCATGAATCCAGTTGGCACAAGCCCGGGGCGAGCTCTTGACGGCGTGGGTGGCGACACCGCGGCGCCGGATGCGTCCAAGAAGCCCAGGCTCACCACCTCGGCCATGATTGCCTCGATCGCCGGCGAGGGGCAGCGGACGGTGGCGGCGCCCTTTGGCAAGGCTTTGGTCGAGCTGGCCGCCCAGCGGCCGGACATCGTGGGCTTGACGGCCGATCTGGCCAAGTACACCGATCTGCACCTGTTTGCGCAGGCCTACCCCGAACGCTTCTTCCAGATGGGCATGGCCGAGCAGTTGCTGATGGCCGCCGCTGGCGGCATGGCCAAGGAGGGCTTGCTGCCTTTTGCCACCACCTATGCGGTGTTCGGCACGCGCCGCGCCTACGATTTTGTGCACCAGGTGATTGCCTAGGAAAACCTCAACGTCAAGATGGTGTGTGCCTTGCCGGGCCTGACCTCGGGCTACGGCCCCAGCCACCAGGCCACCGAAGACATCGC
>CAYNWR010000311.1:0-3813 GCA_964400915.1 uncultured Burkholderiaceae bacterium | reverse complement strand
AGACCATCAACCAGGTGCAGCAGACACCCGGTCGGCACGTGCAGACCGTGGCCCAGGCCAGCTTCGATGCCTGGGTGAAGTACTACCGCATCGACGAGAACACCCCCAACCACACGGTGAGCTACTACACCAAGGGTGCGCTGGTGGCCCTGTGCCTGGATCTGACCCTGCGCGCCGAGGGGCACACCAGCCTGGACGCCGTGATGCGCGCGCTTTGGGCCCGCTGCGCCGGCGGGCCCATGCGCGAGACCGATCTGAAGGCCGTGCTGCGCCAATTGGGGCGGCGCAGCTTTGCCAACGAACTGCACGCCTGGGTTCATTCCACGTCCGAACTGCCACTGGCGCGCTTGCTCACCCAGGCGGGCTGCCGCGTGAGCTCAGATGCTGCGCCGTGGGCTCAGCGCCTGGGCCTGCGCATGGCCGAATCGGGCCCCCCGGTGGTGAAGATCGTGCTGGCCGGTGGTGCCGGCGAAGCGGCGGGCCTGTGTGCGGGTGATGAGCTGCTGGGCCTGGAAACGCCAGACGGCGCCTGGCGCATCAACCGCATCGACGACATCGGCGCCTGGCTGGGCCCTTTGCCGCAGGCGCGCGCCGTCGCTCTGCTGGTGGCGCGCGACAAGGTGCTGCTGCGCCTGCAACTCACCGTGCCCGCCGATGCCACCCAAAGCGTCTGGCGGCTTGGCTCCGGCACGGACGCCGAAACACTCAAGACCTGGCTGCAGGGCTTGTGAGGCAGGCTGCGCGCCGATCGCAGCGCCTGGCATGACGCGCCAGGCTGTTCAGGCGCGCTGATCGACGCCACCGTGGCGGCCCGGGAAGCTCCTCAGCGCACCGTCCCGCCAATGTTCAATGCACCGGGCTGAGCCAGCGGCTGGCCGTTGGCGCTGTTGGTGCCGGTGATGGACACACTGGTGTTGACGGTCTCGGTGAAGCCCGTGCAGGTAAACGAAAACTGCACCGAGTCACCTGCGTTGCCGCTGGTCTTGTTGGCACTGAGCCATGCCGGCAGGGTGCCCAGGCGCCAAGTGAAGTTGCCGCCCCCGCCATTGCCAATGACCACGCTGCCAATCGTCTGCGGGCACGACGAACCACCAATGCTGTGGTTGAACTGCAGTTCGCCCGGCGTCAGGCTGATCTTGGGTTCGCCGGCCAGCACACAGGCGCAATCCTTGGCACCGGATGCGAACAGGCCTGCGCCCGTCTGCACACCACCGAAGAACTCGGCCCAGGCGCCGCCCATGCCGTTCACGCTTCGCCAATCGCCGCACAGGCCGCCGGTGCCGTGGCCGTTTGCGGCCTGAGCCGCGCCATCGGCACCACGGTCGGTGGCGCCCGTACCGCCCAGGCCACCCCGCGCCGTGCCGTTGCCACCCTTTGCACCATCGCCGCCGACCTCGCATCGGTTGGCGCGATTGCCGCCATTGCCACCGGCGCCCGCATCGGCCTTGGCCGCACCACCCGCACCGCCCACCGTGCGAGCCGTCACGGCGCCAGCGCCGGTGTAGCGAAAGCTTGCCGCACCACCCTTGCCGCCCAGCGCGCCCGCCTCACCACCCGCACCACCGTTGCAGGTCCCGGCGTTGCCGTCGCCGCCCTTGCCCGCAGTGGCCGTGGCTTGCCCGCCCGCGCCCCCTGTGATCTGGCCGATGATGACCTTGCCCGTCGGGTCAAAGCCGCGCGCGCGCAGCACCTTTTTGGAGTCCGCGCCGGCACCCCCTACAGCGCTGGCGTTGCCACCCGGAAGACCGGGACAGCCGTTGGCGCCGGCGGTGCCGGTGGCTGTGGCGTTGCCGCCGTCGCCACCCTTGCCCGGGATGATCGTCAGCGTGGCTCCCGTAGCAAAGTCAATGCCGCCTGCAGCGGCAATCTTCAGGTCGCCACTGGCGCCACCGTTGCCCGCAGTGGCCGAAGCCGGGTTGCCCACCACGGATTTGTCCTGGCCCTTGCCACCGTCCATGAGTGTGAAGGTGCTGTTGCCCGCAAAGGTGATCTTGCCGCCCGAGTACAGGTTCAGCGTCTGCCCCTTGCGGCCGTTGCGCGCCGCCTGGTCGGCCGCATCCTGGCGCGGCGGGTCGTCCCATCGAGGCGGGTCGACCTTGACGTCCCGCAGCTCGACATTGCACTTGAACCAGGTGGCCAGCACCGTCGCCGCGCCGTCAAAGTTGCGCTGCGACAGCAGGCGACGGTTGGGTGGTGGCGCCAAGTCGCCTTGGAGCCGGTGGGTGCCCACACTCACGCAGTCGGCCGCCTGGGCTTGCACACGCCCGGAGGCGAGCGCACCGGCGACCGGAGCCGCCTGAGCTTCGGTGTCGGGCACCGGCATGATCGACGGTGTGACACCGTCATCCTGCGTGGCGTCGCTGGCGTAGGCGTCGGGTGATCGGATCAGCGATTCGTCGTCGGTCACGATCACATGGCCAGACGACGGTGTGCTGAAGCCCGCCAGCACGCTGACGGCCCCCCCGGCGATGATGGTGATGCGGTTGTTTGGCGAATCACCGGCAAAGCGCAGCGGGCAGGCCAGCGTGACCTTGCCGGTGACCACGATGCGCAGCGACGACGCGTTGTTGAACACCTCCAGCGGGCCGCGGCATTCGAAATCGCCCGCAACATTGATCGTGGTGCCTTCGGGCGACACACTGTTGTTCACGATCAGCATTTCGCTGGCGGCGATGCTCAGGTTGCCCTGGATCTGCGTGTTCTGCGTGATGAAGCGGATCGGAAACAGCGATGTCACGTTGAACACGAATTCGGCCGGAAAACGCGCAAGATCCAACTGCATCGCCAGCGAATACGAAGCCCCCAGGAAATCAAGGTGGGGCAGGTTCAAAAAGAAATCGGACGTCAGCGTCGCCGGGATGCACGAAGCCACCGCGGCGGTGCTGGCAAGTGGCGTGGCCCCGGCAGCCCTCAGCGCCGTCCCGCCGGTGCTGCCCGAATCGATCACCAGATCAATCGTGTAGGCCCGGTCTTGATAAATCAGGTAAGGCACCCGAAGCGTGGGGCCCGCCGCCGTGTTGACAATCGTGGAAGCACAAGGCGACGACGCGGTTTGTGCCCACGCGGGGCCGGTCCCAAGGCCGGGCAGCTGCAGCAGCACCAGACCCGCACCCACCAGAAAGAACTTGAAGAAACGCAGGATGTTCACCGTCGCCTCCTTCGCGCGCGTCCAGCGCGCAGGGCACCAGACTACTCCCGGCTGCAGCCTTTGTCACGGGCCAGTTTGTATCCAGCGTGTGACGGATTGGTCATAAACGGCACCAAGACCGCGACATTTACGGCTCGGGAGGCACTGTTCGTCGTGGTGGATCTGGCAAGCCGCGCGGCGGAAATCGCTGAGCTTGCCGTTGGGCGCATCGTCACCCCAGCGCCTCGATGGCGCACACGGGCGCCCAGATCGATAGACATGGGGTTGAGGGATGGCCGCCGGACAGGAAGGCGCCGCGCATCTTGTTGACAAGAATCGTGAATCCACGCCCTCGCGGCAAGCTTCTGGACTTCACCCGCAGGGCCGCATCACGCCCTCCCCCTCCCCGGCCACCTCACCAAATTCAACACATTCCCCGCCAGGATCAAGCCAACCCCCAAGGCCGTGAACACATCCACGCGCTCGTTGTACGCCAGCCAGCCCACCAGCGCGGTCAGCGGCACGCGCAAGAAGTCCATGGGCACCACCACCGTGGTGTCGGCGTGCTGCATGGCGCGGGCAAAGCAATAGTGCGAATAGGTGCCGCAAAAGGCCACCACCACCACCCAGGCCCACGCCGTGGCCGTCGGCCATTGCCAGACCATGAGCGCGGGGACCAGCCCGAT
>CAYNWR010000310.1:0-3821 GCA_964400915.1 uncultured Burkholderiaceae bacterium | reverse complement strand
CCGGCTCATCATGGGCGATGTGATCAATTCAGCAGCCGTTCTGAAGGGAGCGCCGTCCAGCAGCATCGTTGACTCGGGGTATGCCGCTTTCTACAACACCTACAAAGCACGCACGCCCACACTTTATGTTGGAGCCAACGACGGGATGTTGCATGCCTTTCGAGCCGCTGACGACGCAACCGTGTCGACCAATGGCCAGGAACTGTTTGCGTACGTGCCCCGGGCGGTCTCGCACAAACTCAACAAGCTGACCGACCCCGCCTACACAAAAGAGGCATACGTTGATGGCTCGCTGGTGGTCACGGAGGCCAACTTCTACAGGCCGACACAGTCCGCTGTGGCATGGGGGACCGTGCTGGCGGGTGGTATGGGTGGTGGTGCCCAGGGCCTGTATGCCCTGGACGTGACGACGCCCGAAAACTTCGGTGTCGGAAACGTCCTTTGGGAATTTACGGACGCCGACGACTCCGACATGGGCAATCTGATTGCAGAACCCAAGATCGTCAAATTGGCGACGGCCGGGACCAGTGCGGCCTCACCAGCCTACAAATGGTTTGTGATGGCATCAAGCGGTTACAACAACTACAAGGTTGATGGCAATCAGAGCACGACGGGCAAGCAAGCCTTGTTCCTGCTGTCATTGGAGAAGCAACCCACTCAGGCCTGGGTCTTGGGTACCAACTACTACAAGATCGTTGTGACCGACCCCGATTTTTCGTCCACCACGGAAGCCACCGGGATGGCGATGCCGGGTGTTGCCATGGGTGGCAACGGCAACGTCCTCTATGCCTATGCGGGTGATCTGCAAGGCAACATGTGGCGCTTCGACTTGACCACCGCCAGCACGAAATGGACGACGGCCGATGCAACCGTCACGCGCCTTTTCCTGGCGCGCAGTGGTGCGGGCGTCAAGCAGCCGATCACCATTGCACCGGTGGTTGGATTTCACCCGTTGGCGGGCTACCAGGTCGGATTTGGAACCGGCAAATTCCTCGAGCCGCCGGACGGCTTGGTCGGGTCGGCAGCCTACCAATCACTCTATGGCATATGGGATGCCCAGGATGGCAAGACGTTTCAGAGGGCGCAATCGGGGAGTGGTCCCAGCACGGTCAATGGCCTGATCAGCCGAACCATCACCATCACGTCCGGAACGTCGACCACCTCGGTGACATTGACGGGATCGAACTTTTCGTACGGCACGGCGCTGTCGGCCTATCGCGGGTGGTTCGCTGATTTTTCAGGAAACATGGAGCGCGTCGCTGTGGATCCTGTGCTCGAATTCGGTTTGCTGGCGATCAATTCCCAGATTCCTGGCGGGGATCCCTGTGTGGCGACAGGCTCCGCCAATCAGTACCGGCTCAATTTCTTCACCGGGTTGACCTTCCCGTCGAAGGCGGTGAACAACACACAGGGCTATTTGGGTACGCCATCGCTGCTTGAGGTGGGTGACTCGGCGTGGTCCAAACGAACCAGCACGGGGCGTTACCTCGTGACTCGAAAGATCAACACCATCAGTCCTGGTACAGCCGGGGGTACCACTGGAACGGAAAGCACCGTGACGACGTATGCGGGGCGTCTGTCGTGGCGAGAGATCGTCAACTTTCAGTGATTGAACGGACCCTGGCCCATATGCGTGCATCTCTTGCGAAAGGCGTTACCAACGTGACTCAAATTGTTAATCCGCGGGCGGAGCGCAGGTCTGCTCCAATCGCCAATGTTTCCGCCCCCCAGGATGGCTTCACGCTGATCGAGGTCATGATCACGGTGGTGATCATTGGCGTCCTGGGGGCCATCGCCTATCCGTCCTACAACAGCTACATCCTCAAGGGCAAGCGGGCAGAGTGCCGTGCGGCGATCATGCAGAACATGCAGCGTCAGGAGCGTCTGTACACACAGACCAATTCCTATGGGACGAACACCACCGGCCTGCTCACCTTTTCGGGCGATTCGCTGGCCAAAAGCGCTTGTTCGATCTCTTCGGAGCAATGCACGACGTCGGTTGCCCTGTCAGCCTGCGTGCGCGTGCGCTCCACGCCCAACAACTACACGGACGCCGAAGTCAACCAGATTTTCCTGGAAAGCAGCGGCACCAAGGGTTGCACAGGGACGGCATCGTCCAAGTGCTGGTGAATGCCTTGAGCGCCACGCGTCGAACGCCGGCTTGTGTCTTGCCAATGGTGCGCCAGGTCAGCTGTGGCTCGCCGACACGGCGCCGGGCGTCTCCCATGGGGGGCTTTACGCTCATCGAGTTGCTGGTCACATTGGCCCTCGTCGCGATCCTGGCCAGTCTCGCTGCACCCAATTTCCGTTCTTTTGTCCTTGGTCAACAACTGAGTTCCGCAGCGGGCAACATGCACGTTGCCTTGATGCAGGCACGTTCGGACGCGATGCGCCTGGGCAAGCCGGTGGGGGTCATGCCCAACAATGGCACGAGCTGGACCAGCGGCTGGTACATCACCGAGGTGACCAACGCCTGCGCGGCCACCGGAAGCACCTGGGGCAAAGTGGATGCTCTGCCGTCTGGTGTCAGTGTCAAGACGGCCAATACCAGCAATTCATTTGCCGCCACCAATCCCAACTATGTCTACGCGCCTTCTGGATTTCCGCTGACGACTTGTTCCAGTCCTTACTACAGTGGCGCCATGAACGGCCGAATTTCCTTTGGTTCTGGTGAGATCACCCGCGAAAAGCAGGTGATCGTGAGCAACTCGGGGCGTGCCCGCCAGTGCGACACACAGCGCGAGACGTGCACCGCCGACTGAGCGGCGCGGCGTGAGGCGCGCCCGGGCGCAAGTCGCGCTCAGCGCCTGACGTCGTCCACCAGGGTCTTGAACTCGTCGATGTCGTCGAAGCTGCGATAGACGCTGGCAAAGCGGATGTAGGCCACCTTGTCGAGTTTTTTCAACTCGCGCATCACCCATTCACCCAGGCGCCCGGACGGGATCTCGCGCGCACCCAGGTTGAGAATCTTTTCCTCGATGCGTTCGATGGCCGCGTCAATCTGTTCGGTGCTCACGGGGCGCTTGCGCAGTGCAAGATTCATCGATCCAGACAGCTTGCTGCGCTCGTACTCGATGCGCCGCCCGTCTTTCTTGACCACCGCCGGAAAATTCACCTCGGGCCGCTCGTAGGTGGTGAAGCGCTTTTCGCAAGCCCCGCATTGACGGCGACGGCGGATGAAGTCGCCATCCTCGGCGATGCGTGTCTCCACCACCTGCGTGTCCGGGTGGGAGCAGAACGGGCAACGCATGGGTAAACGCCTGTTGTTTGGATGGGATCAGGCGGATCGGTCGTCTCAGCGATAGACCGGAAACGCCCGGGTCAATTCGTGGACCTGGGCCCGCACCTTGGCAATGTTGTCGGCATCCGTGGGGCGATCGAGAATGTCGGCAATCAGATGCGCCGTCTTCTCGGCCTCGGCTTCCTTGAAGCCGCGTGTCGTCATGGCCGGCGTGCCGATGCGCACGCCGCTGGTCACCATGGGTTTCTCGGGGTCGTTGGGGATGGCGTTCTTGTTGATGGTCATGTGCGCCTGACCCAGCACGGCTTCGGCGTCCTTGCCGGTGATGCCCTTGGCGCGCAGGTCCACCAGCATCAGGTGGCTTTGGGTGCCGCCGCTGACAATTCGCAGGCCGCGCGATTGAAGTGTGTGGGCCACGGTGGTGGCATTGGCAAGCACCTGGCGCTGGTAGTCCTTGAATTGCGGCGCCAGCGCTTCCTTGAACGCGACGGCCTTGGCCGCGATCACGTGCATCAGCGGGCCACCCTGCAGGCCGGGGAAAATCGCGCTGTTGATGGCTTTCTCATGCTCGGGCTTGCAA
>CAYNWR010000309.1:0-3826 GCA_964400915.1 uncultured Burkholderiaceae bacterium | reverse complement strand
TCAGGCCGCCCTTGTTCCACAGGTTGTTGACGCCACGCGGCAGCTTGAGTGCCGAATTGGGTCCGACGTTGCGCTCGAAGATCTCGCCATAGTTGCCCACGGCCGCGATCGCCTTGGCCATCCAGTCGCGGGACAGCCCCAGATGCTTGCCGGTGTCTTCGCTGACACCCAGGATGCGCTGAACGACTGGGTCGGTGCTGGTCTTGAGCTGGTCCACGTTCTTCTGGGTGATGCCGTATTCCTCGGCTTCCAGCAGGCCATAGATCACCCATTTCGAAATGGCAAACCACTCATCGTCGCCGCGGCGCACCAGTGGGCCCAGGGGTTCTTTGGAAATCAGGTCGGCCAGGATCACGTGCTCATCGGGGTTCTTGGCTTCTTTGTTGCGTGTCGATGCGAGGCCCGATGCGTCGGTGGTGTAGGCCACGCAGCGGCCGCTGAAGTAGGCGCCCGTGGCGGCTTCCAGCTTCTCGAACACCACCGGCTTGATGCCGAGGTTCTTGGCCTTGGAGAAATCGGTGAGGTTCTTCTCGGTCGTCGTGCCCGACTGAACACAGACCGTCTGACCCTTGAGCTGGGCGGCGTTCTTGATCTTGCTCTTGGCCGTGACCATGAAGCCCTGGCCGTCGTAGTAGGTGACGGCGGTCTGGTGCAGGCCCAGCGACGCGTCGCGCGTGAGGGTGAAAGTCGTGTTGCGCGACAGGATGTCCACCTCGCCCGATTGCAGGGCCGTGAAGCGTTGCTGCGCGTTCAGGGGAACGTACTTGACCTTTTCGGCGTCGCCCAGCACGGCTGCCGCAATGGCCTTGCAGATGTCGACGTCAAGGCCGGACCATTTGCCATTGGAATCCGCTGCGGAAAAGCCCGCCAAACCCGTGTTGACGCCGCAGGTGACCTGGCCTTTGGACTTGATGTCGTCCAGGGTCTTGCCGGCCAGCGCCACGGGGGACGAAAAGACCGCCAGGGCGGTTACGGCTGTTGCCAGCAGGGTTTTGGTTGATTGGTTCATTGAAAACGTACTCCTAACCGTGGAACGGACTTGATCGAATACGAAAAGCAAGACGCTTGCCAGTCGTGGGGAGGCATTATTTGCCCGCCAAGCGTGCGTTCGACCTAGGGGATTCCAGCAAAGGCGATGTCGGTGGTGCATGGGGCGTTCCATCTGGTGCATGACGGGCGCGCGGCAAATGCGCCGCAGGTCGACATGCGCCGATTGGGTGCGCCCCAGGCCCGGATTTCTGCCGCCCAGGCGCCTAGACGCCAAGGTACTGGGTCAGGATGTCGGGTTGGCTGAGCAGTTCGGGGGTCGAGCCATCGAACACCACAGCGCCCTTGAGCAGGATGACGTTGCGCTGCGTGATGCGCGTGACGTGTTTCCAGTTCTTGTCGACGATGATGCTGCCGATGCCTGAAGCGCGGACCATCTCGCAGATGCGCCAGATCTCCTGGGCGATCAGCGGCGCCAGACCTTCGGTGGCCTCGTCAAGGATCAGGACGTCGGGATTGGTCATCAAGGCGCGACCGATGGTGAGCATCTGTTGCTCGCCACCAGAGAGCTGCTGGCCGCCATGGCGCAGCCGCTCCTTGAGCCGGGGAAAGGTGTCCAGCACGCGCTCGTAGGTCCAATCGCGCTGACCGCGGGTGCCCGCGCGCGCGGCCATCAGCAGGTTCTCGGTGACGCTGAGGTTGCCGAAGATGCCGCGACCCTCCGGGACATAGGCCACGCCCAAGCGCGCGACTTCGAAACTCGGCAGTCCGGTCGTCGCGCGTCCTGCCACGTGCACGTCGCCGGAATGGGGCTTCACGATGCCCATCAAGGTCTTGAGCAGCGTGCTCTTGCCCATGCCGTTGCGCCCCATCAGGCCCAGGGTCTCGCCGCGCCGCAGCTGGAAATCAACGTTGCGCAGGATGTGGCTGGCGCCGTAGAAGGTGTTCAGGCCCCGCGCGTCGATCAGGGGCGACTCGTCCTGGGCTGTCACGCGGCGTGCTCCTCACCCAGGTAGGCCGCCTGCACCTTGGCATCCGCGCGCACCGTGGCCGGCAGGCCACTGGCGATGACCTGCCCGTTGACCATCACCGTCAATTCGTCGGCCAGCGAGAAGACGGCGTCCATGTCGTGTTCGATCAACAGGATGGCGTGGCCATCCTTGAGGCGCCTGAGCAATTCGACCATGCGTTCGGCCTCGACAACACCCATGCCCGCCAGGGGTTCGTCCAGCAACAGGACATCCGGCCCAGTTGCCAGCGTCATCGCGATCTCAAGCTGGCGCTGCTCGCCGTGCGACAGGGTGCCGGCCACACTCTGATAGCGATCTTTCAGGCCAGAATGCTCGATAGCGAGCGCCGTCTGGTCGTTGGTAGCTATGATTTTGGAAGCATCTGCAAGCAGGGCCCACGGTTTGGGGCGGCGCGATTGGGCGGCCAGCCGAACGTTGTCCCATACCGTGAGCGGCGCAAAGATGTTGGTCTTCTGGTAGCTGCGCGCCAAACCGGCGTGCACCATGCGTTCGGGCGCCCAGCCGGTCACCTCACGCTGCTGCAGGTGGACCGACCCGCTGGTGGGCGGCAAATCACCCGACAGGAGGTTGGTGAGGGTGGACTTGCCAGCCCCATTGGGTCCGATGACGGCATGGATCTGCTGACGGCGCAGGCTCAGCGACACGTCGTTGACGGCGGCCAGCCCGCCAAAGCGCTTGGTCAGGCCCTGGGCCACGAGCAGGGGGGTTGTGGGCGACGGATCCATCGGGTGTCAGGACGAGCGATTGCGCGTCAACAAGCGCGCGGCAAGGCCCAGCAGTCCACGCGGGGCGAAGCCGACCACCGCCACGATGAAGATGCCCATCCACAGCTGCCAATGCTTGCCAAGCCGAAACGATCCGACGTCCGGCAGATCCTTGAACAGGTGCAGCAGCCATTCGAAGGCGAAGGCCCCGACGATGGCGCCGGCGAAATTGCCCATGCCACCCAGAATGACCATCATGATGGTGTGCGCGCTCATGTGAAATCCCATCAGTTCCGGATTCACGAACCCGCCCAGTGCCCCCCACAGGTAGCCCGCCAGGCCTGCCAGGGCGCCCGCGAGGGTGAAGGCACCCAGCTTGTAGCGTAAGCTCGCAAAGCCCAACGCGCGCATGCGGTGCTCGTTGATCCGAATGCCCGACAAGGCGCGTCCGAAGGGGCTCCAGAGCAAGCGGCGCAGGAACAGGAAGACCAATGCCAGACTGATCAACGTGAAGTAGTAGAAGGCGCGCTTGTTCTCCAGATCAAAGGCCTGCCAGCCAAAAATTGAAGCGTCGGGCTTGAAGTTGATGTAGACACCGTCGGACCCGCCCAGGGCCTTGTTGTCGAAGAACAGGTAGAAGACCATCTGCGCGAAGGCCAGCGTCACCATGATGAAGTAGATGCCGTGGGTGCGCACCACAAAGAAGCCGATCACCAGTGCAGCCAACCCCGAAGCGAGCACCGCAGCGGGCAACGTCCACCACAGGCTGACCGCCTCGCCCTGCGGCGTCACGAAGGCCAGCACATAGCCCGCCAGCCCGAAATAGGCGGCGTGTCCCAGCGACACCAGCCCGGTCACACCTTGCAGCAGATCCAGGCTCATCGCGAAGATGCCCAGAATCATCATGCGGGTGACCATCTGCAGGTAGAAATCGGAGCCGACAAATGGAAACGCGAGCAGCGCGACCGCGCCCAGCGCCAGCACGAACTGCACGCTGCGCGGCAGGACCTCGAGGTTGGCCTTGGGGCTGCTCATCGACAGGCCTTCATGGGTTTCATTGTTTGAACAGCCCTTCGGGCTTCCAGAGCAGCACGGCCGCCATCA
>CAYNWR010000308.1:0-3838 GCA_964400915.1 uncultured Burkholderiaceae bacterium | reverse complement strand
CTTCGGCGTGATTGGCTACTTGTTCATCAAGCTGGGGTGCGAACCAGCGCCGCTGCTGCTGGGGTTCATCCTCGGGCCGATGATGGAGGAGAACCTGCGGCGGGCGCTGCTGCTCTCGCGCGGTGACTGGAGCGTGTTTGTCACACGCCCCTTGTCGGCCACCCTGCTTGGTCTTGCCGTGCTGTTGCTGGTGATCGTGCTGATGCCCAATGTCAAGAAGAGCCGCGAGGTCGCTTTTAAGGAAGACGACTGAGATCGACCGATCGTTGCCGGGCTTGCCCGGCCAAAGAAACGGCGCCTGCGGGCGCCGTTTCGGCTTTCTGTGGTGCAATGCAGCAACATGTCCGAACGGAGGTGTCATGACCGTCCAAGATGAGCTGGTCCAGCATCCCATGCGGGTGGCGCTGCACAACGAGGTGCATGCCCGGCCACCCGAAGCGCTGCAAGCGCCCTTGGTCCTTTCGCACATCGTGATGCTGGCCGACGCCGAACAGCGTGCCGCCAGCCGCGCGCACCTGGTCGCCTTGCTGCGCGATCACCACCTGCCGCAACCCAACGAGCAGAGCACCCACGTGCGCATGGATGTCGGCCCGTTTCGCATCCGGTGGGAAATGCACACCGAGTTCGTCACCTGGACCTTTCAGCGGGTCATCGAGATGGGCGATGCACCCGAACGCGATCCGGGGACCGCGCTGGATGCGGTGCCGCGCCAGTGGCTGGCGGCATTGCCGGGCCAGTGTCTGACCAGCCTGCACCTGTGGGTGTTGCCAACCAGCCGCTTCTCCAATGCCGCCTGGGTGCAGCAACTGCTCAACGAACAGACCCTGGTGGGATCGGGTGTGGCCAATGGGCAGGGCGAGGTGCATACCGATTTCGCGATCCACGCGGATGGCTTCTCGCGCATGATCCTGTTCACGGCATCGATTCCCGCGCGCCAATTGGGCCGAATCGTGCAGCACCTGATCGAGATCGAGACCTACCGCATGGCCGGTCTGCTGGGCCTGCCATCGGCGCGCGAGGCCGTGGCCACGCTGGCGCAGGCCGAGCGCGAACTGGCCGAGTTGGCCGAGGCCATCCGGCGCGCCGGTCGACACGACGAGGCCGAGCTGCTGGATCGCCTGACCCGCCTGGCTGCACAGGTCGAAAGCCAATACGCATCAACCCACTCGCGCTTCTCGGCCAGCGCGGCGTATTTCGAACTGGTGGACCGGCGCATCGGCGACATCGCCGAGTCGCGGCTGGGCACGGTGCAGACCTTGGGCGAATTCGTCGAGCGGCGTCTGACACCGGCGCGCAGCACCTGCCAATGGGCCGCACGGCGGCAAGAGGGCTTGTCACAACGCGTGTCCCGCATGAGCAATCTGCTGCGCACCCGCGTCGAGATCGACCAGCAGCAAAGCAGCCAGGCCCTGCTGGCCACGATGAACCAGCGCCAGGGTCTGCAATTGCGCTTGCAGGCCACCGTCGAGGGCCTGTCGGTTGCGGCCATCACCTACTACGTGGTCGGACTGGTCAGCTATGCCGCCAAGGGTCTTCAAGCCTGGGGGTGGCCGCTGGCTGCGGACCTGACGGCGGCGCTGGCAATTCCCGTAGTGGGAGCGGCCGTCTGGTGGGGATTGCGGCGCATGCACCGCTCCATTCTTGGCCACTGATGTGGGCCGCCTCGGGGGGCTCCCGGTGAGGCAAAAGACTCTTTCCGATCGAGATGTGGGCAACGCGCCAATCGCTGACACAATGGTTTGTATGAAGCGACGCCATCTGATTATTTCCTCGTTGTGCAGCGTGCCTGTCCTGGCAGATGCGCAAACGTATCCCAGCAAACCCGTGCGCCTGGTGGTGCCCTTTCCTGCAGGCGGCGCCACCGATCTGATCGCGCGCGTGCTGGCGCAGAAGCTCGGCGATCGTCTGGGGCAATCGCTGGTGGTGGAGAACCGGCCGGGTGCTGGTGGCACGCTGGGCAGCGACTTGGTGGCCAAGGCCGCCCCGGATGGCTACACCCTGCTGCTGTCCACGTCCAGCACGCACTCCATCGGCCCGCACCTGAACCCGCGGCTGTCGTACGACGCTGGGCGCGACTTCACACCCATCGTGCACTTGGGCAATGCGCCCAGCATCATGCTGGTGCCCAACACGTCGCCGGCCAAGACCGTGTCCGAATGGATCGCCCACGCCCGCAGCCAACCCGGGCGGCTCAACTACGCGTCCAGCGGCAATGGCACGATCGTCCAGCTCACCGCCGAGCTGTTCAAGGCACAGGCGGGCTTGTTTGTGGTCCACATCCCTTACAAGGGCACGGCGCTGGCGATACCCGACCTTGCCAGTGGCAAGCTCGACGTGCTGTTTGACTCGCTGCCCACCGGCCTGCCGCATGTGCGCGAAGGCCGTCTGCGGGCGCTGGGCGTCACCTCAGCCAAGCGCACGCCGCTGGCGCCCGATCTGCCCGCCATTGCCGAGGTGCTGCCCGGCTTTGAATCCAGCACCTGGTTCGGCGTGTTCGGGCCGCGCGGACTGGCACCCGACATCGCCACGCGGCTCAACACGGCCGTCAACCAGGTGCTCGGCGACGCCGAAATCAAGGACCGCATGACCCGATTGGGCATCGAGGGCGTGGGTGGCACACCGCAGCAATTTGGCAAGTTGCTGGCCGACGAATCGGACAAATGGAAGCGCCTCATCTCCGAACGCAAGATCTCCGCAGACTGACGGGCGCACATCCCATGGACTTCAATTTTCACAACCCCTATCCCACCACACGCTTGCCGGTATTTGCGCGAAACGTGGTGTCCACCTCGCACCCTTTGGCCGCGCAGGCCGGACTGCGCATGCTTGCGCAGGGCGGTAACGCCGTCGACGCCACGGTGGCTGCGGCGGCCGTCATTGCCATCACCGAGCCGGTCAGCAATGGCCTGGGCAGCGATGCGTTTGCGATCCTCTGGGATGGCAAGGGCGGCTTGCACGGCTTGAACGCTTCGGGACGTGCGCCGGCGGGTTGGACCCCCAGCTACTTCAAGAACAAGCACGGCAAGGACGCGACCAGCCCACCCAAGCGCGGCATCGACTCGGTGACCGTGCCGGGTGCGGTGTCGGCCTGGAGCGCGCTGAGCGAGCGTTTCGGGCGCCTGCCCTTTGCCGATCTGCTGGCGCCCGCCATCGAGGTGGCCGAGCGCGGCTACCTGATGCCGATTGTGGTGCAGCAGAAGTGGGAAGCAGCCACCGAGGAATTGCGTTCGCTGCCGGGGTTTGCGAGTTGTTTTCTGCCTTGGGGCCGTGCGCCGCGTGTGGGCGAGTTGTTTCAGTTTCCAGCGGCAGCGCGCGGTCTGCGCGCGATTGCGCAGACAAAGGGCGAAGCCTTCTACCGCGGCGAGATCGCGCAGGCCCTGGCGGCTTTTTCGAAAGCCAACGGCGGGGTGCACACCGAGGCCGACTTTGCCGCCTACCGGCCCGAGTGGGTGACCCCCATCGCGCAGGACTATCGCGGCCACACCGTGCACGAAATCGGGCCCAACGGACAAGGCATCGCTGCGTTGATCGCCCTTGGCATCCTGCAGCATTTCGACGTGCGCGGCATGGCGGTCGACAGCACCGATTTCCAGCACGTGCAGATCGAAGCCATGAAGCTCGCGTTTGCCGACGTGTACCGCTACGTGTCCGATCCGGTGTCGATGGAGATCACGCCCGCGCAGATGCTGGACGCTACCTACCTGGCCGAGCGCGCCCGTTGCATCGACATGGGTCGTGCCCAGGATTTCAAGGCCGGCAATCCCGTTCGTGGCGGCACGATCTACCTCACCGCCGCCGACGAGGACGGCATGATGGTCAGCTTCATCCAGAGCAACTA
>CAYNWR010000307.1:0-3842 GCA_964400915.1 uncultured Burkholderiaceae bacterium | reverse complement strand
GGCATCCAGTTCGGGTTGACGTCGGGCGGGCCGTCCGTTGCATCGGATCCAGTGCCGGCGCTGGTGCCCCGCTCAAGCTGCACCCGCAGCCGCAACATCTGCAGGAATTCGAAGGAACCTGCCCACGACTCGATGGCCGCCGCCGGCCGCCCCAGGCGTTCACCCGCCTTCTCGAAGCGTTCGCGCGTGCCGGTGACACTGAGCCCATGGGCCAGAGACAGGATGCGCGCCGCATCGACAAATATCGCCGTGCCCTGAAGCTTCAGATCCAGACCGCCCTGAGCGTCCTCGTCGATTGCACCGCGCCAGTTCAGGGGTGCGCGCCGCTGCAGCGCATTGAGCGCCAACTGCTTCTGAAAGCGCGGCGACGCCTGGGCCACTTTGGCCACCGCTTCCATCAGGCCCGTTGCGAGCGCCGTCTGGCCGCCCAACGCCCGCAAGTCGAAAAAGATGCTGGCGTCCAGCAGATCCTGTGGCGCACCGTGCTCGATCCATTGGTTGAAGCGTTCCTGCCATTGGCCACGGGTGCCGGCGCAGGCGGCCTCCCTTGCCATGATGCCGCCCTTGCACAGTGGAAAGCCACAGGCGTCGAGCGCGTCGTTCACCTTGGCCGCGAACGACCTCGCGTGGGCCAGATCGGCTGCAGTGGCGCCATCGGCAACGATCAGGGCGTTGTCCTGGTCGGTCGCTATGGTCTGCTCACTGCGCCCTTCCGAGCCCAGGGCCACCCAGCAGATCGATTGAAGATCAAAGGCGTAGGTGCTGGCCACACATTGCAGCAGGCGCTGCGTCAGCAGGTCGTTGAGGTGACTGATCAGCGCCGTGAGGCGCCGTGCCTGCACACCCTGCGACAGCAAGGTGCGCGCCATGCGGCGGATGTCGGCCGCACAATGCCTGAGCGCATCGATGGACTGCGCCGCGCGAATGGCCGTGCCCACCTGCTTGAGGCTCAGGCGCTGCAAGGCAAACAGATCGCGCTCGGACACCACGCCCACCACCGCACCCTGCCGCGTCACGGGAACGTGGCGAATGCCGTGCTGGCTCATCAGCAAGGCCGCGTCCTGGGCGCTTTGGCTCTCGTCCAGGCTCAGCACCGGCGCCACCATCACCTGGGAGATCGGCGCCGCCAGATCGGCGCCGGCCAGCGTCACCCGGCCCAGGATGTCGTAGCGCGTCAGGATGCCCAGGGGCTCCTGGGCAGCGCCGGTCACCAGGATCGAGCCCACGCGGCGCTGTTGCATGTCCTCCAGCGCCGTCCGCAGCGGCGTCTCGGGTGTGCACGCCAGGGGCGTGTGCTTGATCAGGCTCGACAGCGGCGCCTCCAGCGATTGCTCGTCCAGGGCTTGCGCCGCATAGGCGTTCTGCACGGCACGACGGGACAGTTCAAGAAACTTCTGCACGCGCCCATGGAGGAAGTCCGCGAACACCGGACTGCGTTCGGCCAGATCGCGCATGGCCGCCACACCCAGGGCCAGCACAAAGGTGTCGGCCGTTGCCTTGTAGGTGGCGGTCACGGCCCGTTCGGCCAGGGCCGCGCTGACGGGAAACAGGTCGCCTTCCTCATACTCGTAGGGCGTCGACTCCACGTCGCCCGGTCGTGTGCCGGTGACACCGCCACGCCGCACAAAGTAAACCTCCTGCACGATGCCCTGGGCCGGTCCGATGACCAACTCGCCCGGCGCAAAGTAGCGCTGGGTCGACTGGCTGACAAAGGCGTCGATGTCGGCATCCGACATCTGCATGAACGGTGGATAGGCGCGCAAAGCCTGCCGAAAGTTGCCGAGCAGGCTCGATGACGGCTGCAGCGGGCTCGGGGCGGTGGTGGGGGGTGGTTGCGGCATGGCTGGGCTGGGCCTCGTCATCCTACGTGAACCGTCTGACGATCGGGTGAACAGGTCTTGAGCTTGGGACGGCTTTGGATCGGCGTCTTTGATGCACCGCAAAAGCCCGAAAGCGCGCGCCACCCTAGGGTAAGCACCAGGAGGGATGTCCACGGGACAATTCCCTACTGTAAGAAAGTGGTAAGCGCCTGCCTTGATCGTCGCGGCATCCATTTGTAACGTGAGCCATTGCGCCTGTGCCCACCGCCATCAAGATCGCTGAAATTGTCCAGACCATTGCGGCCATCGCCTTGTTGTCGATGTTGGGTCAATGGATCGTGGGCCTGCTGGCGGGCGAGCGCCGACAGACCAACCTGTTCTATCAGCTCCTCGAAATCGTCGGCCGCCCGTTTGTGCGCCTCGCCGCGTTCATAACGCCCAAAATGGTTCCGGCCCGACACCATGCTTTTGTCGCGTTCTGCCTGTTGGCAACCATTTATGTGATTGCCACTGTGTTGCGCATCCAGATGTGTGTACAGATCGGTGTGAAGGCGTGCCTGCCATCATGAACACACGCCTATCCCTGTTCTGGCTGCGCGCGCAGGCCATGCTGCTGCTGGTCTTTGGTCAACGCCACGCAGCGCTGCGGCGATTTGAAGCCATGCTGGCGTTGGATCCGGCACATGCCTATGCGCTCGCCAGCCGGGCACATGTGTTGAGTGACCTGCAGGACAAGCCAGCCGCCATCGAGGCCCTGCAGCAACTGGTGGCCATGCACCCCGAAGGCGCGGCAGCCTGGTTCAACCTGGGCTTTCTTCTGGACGAAGCAGGCCGCTTGGACGAAGCGCGTTCGGCCTTTGGGCGTGCCACCGAACTCGACCCCAAACTCGATCGGGCCTGGTATGGCCTGGGCCTGGTGCTCATCAAGCAGCGACGCTTTGATGAAGCCGTGGCGGCCCTGCAGCGCAACACCGAATTGCAACCGATGAGCCCCTATGGCTGGTATCAGCTGGCCCGGGTTCATGTGGATCGACACGAACCCGACGAGGCCCTGCGGATCATCCGCAGGCTCAAGGGCTTCGAGCCGAAGGTGGCAGCCCAGCTGGAGCGGGAAACGGGATTGCGCGTTGCGCAACCCGCTTCCTGATTCTGGGGACGCTGGATTGCCACTTGACGGCTTCACAGGCGGTTTTGCCCCCATCGGGCAAAACTGGCCGTCGCGACGCGGCGTGGCCGTGTGTGGGAGATCCCTCCCGCGCAGCCGCCGCGAAAAGCCTGAAAAGGCGCACCACTGGAGGTAGGAGACATGCAACTCACCGAAAGCCATCGCCAATACTGGCAAAAAAACCTGCGAATCACAGCCATCCTCTTGGCCATCTGGTTCTTCGTCACCTTTGTCGTCGGGTATTTCGCCCGCGACTGGAACTTTTCGTTCTTTGGCTGGCCGTTCAGCTTCTGGATGGGCGCACAAGGCTCGCTGGTCGTCTATTGCCTGATCATCTGGTTCTACGCCCAGTACATGGGCAAACTTGACATCGAGCACGGTGTCGACGAAGGAGAATAACCATGGCAGGACTCTTCGGTAACGACGACGGTGGTGTCGTCACAACGGCCTCCAACAAGGCCTTCAAACAAGGCCTGAACAAGGTCTACACCTGGTACACGGGGGGCTTTGTTGTTTTTGTGGTGGTCCTGGCCATCCTGGAACAAATGGGTATGCCCCGCTCCTGGATCGGCTTCACCTTCCTGATCGCCACGATCGGCCTGTACGCGGGCATCGGCATCATGAGCCGCACCACCGACGCCGCCGAATACTATGTGGCGGGTCGACGCGTGCCAGCCATCTACAACGGCATGGCAACGGGTGCCGACTGGATGTCCGCTGCCTCGTTCATCGGCATGGCCGGAACCTTGTACTTGCAAGGCTATGCCGGCTTGGCCTTCATCATGGGCTGGACCGGTGGCTATTGCCTGGTGGCGCTGTTCCTGGCGCCGTACCTGCGCAAGTTTGGCCAGTTCACC
>CAYNWR010000306.1:0-3854 GCA_964400915.1 uncultured Burkholderiaceae bacterium | reverse complement strand
TTGCACGGGCGGGCGCACTTGCCTTGGCACCGCTGCGTTCGGTCGCCTGCGAACCACTGCGCCCGGTTGCCTTCGCACCATCGTGCCCTGGTTGCCTTCGCACGGGTAGAGGCTGGTATGGCAGGGAACCGGCACTTTTGAAGTGGTTTTGAACGAAATCGGCCGGTAGCGAGCGTCAATTGGTCACAGTTAGCTATTGTTTTTGAAGTGTTCTGCGCTGGCGTCAACAGCCACTCAGACACCAGCCTCTGTTCCCGCTTCTTCGTTCCCCTCGCCCGACCTCTCCACACGGCGCCGGGGTGGGTGGCGGACCTGGCTTGGGTCAGGGAGGCGCGCGGTTCTGTCCTGCACTCCATCACAAAAACCGCCCTGACTCGATCAGGGCGGTTTTCGACCTCGCGCGTGATCCCTGACCCAAACAGCAGCCGCCACCCGCTTCGGCGACGTGCGGGCGCAGACCGGAAGCGCTGTGCGGGCGCAGACCGGAAGCGCTGTGCGGGCGCAAAGGCGAAGCGCCGAGTCGTAGCGATAGCCGTGAAGCGCGAGGGCGGCCCAGTGACAGACGCCGGATCAGTCGCGCACAACCAGAACCGGCGTGTGGGCGTGCGACACCACGCGCTGCGCGACGCTGCCCAGCACGAACTTTTCGATCCCGCTGCGGCCATGGGAGCCGATCACGATCAGGTCGGCCATGGCCTGCGCCGCCGCATCGAGGATGCCGCGCCAGATGCTGTGTGCTTCCACCACCTCGGTCACGATCGGCAAGCCCTGGGCCTCGAATGCCTTGCGGACGCTGGCCAGCACTTCGTTGGCCTCGGCTGCGGCCGCTGCCAGGTACTGCGCCTGTCCGTATCCGGCTTCTGCACCAATGCCTGTGAACGGATAGGGATCGATGACGTAGACCGCCGTCGTCTGTGCCGCAAACGCCTTGGCCTGGCGCTGGGCCACCTGCACGGCGCGCTCGGAGGTGGTCGAACCATCGACGGCCACAAGAATGTTCTGGGTCATGGGATCTCCTGCAGTGAAGCCAATGAAATCCGGGGCAATGTCCGGGGATTGCTTGCAGTCTGGCACGCAGCGCCCGGACCCCGCTTGACGCACATCAAGCGAGGACACCGCACCTGCGCTTATGCTTGGCGACAAACATCTCCACCCACCCACGATGCCCACTCTTGAATGGTCCGACGAACTCGTGCTTGACAACGAGGTGATGGACGACACCCATCGCGAGTTTGTCGATCTGCTTGCCACGGTCGAGGCGGCCGGCGCACTGGCCGACACCCAGCCACTGCTGCAGGCCTGGGACGCGCTGGTCGAACACACCCAGGACCACTTCGACCGTGAAGACGCGTGGATGCAGCAGACCGGTTTCGCCGCATCCAACTGCCACGCGGGTCAGCACCACGTGATTCTGGAGATCCTGCGCGAGATGCAGCGACGTGCCCACGCCGACACCGACCTCGCGCTGTTGCGCCAGTTGGTGGGGGAACTCGGCAAGTGGTTCGTGCAACACGCGCAGACCATGGACACCGCGCTGGCGGGACACCTGCAGTCTGTGGGCTTCGATCCTCGCACCGGCGAGCTGGCGCGGCCACAGGCCCTGCCCGAGCAGGCTTTGCAGGGCTGTGGTGGCGCTTCTTGCTCAAGCGCTGGCTGAAGATCTGACCCAAGGTTTTGTCAATGGGCCTTGAACTGGCCGTGCTCATCATGGCATGCGCTCTGGCGCTGTCCACCCGGCCGTGGCGTCTGCTGCAAGGCAAGGACAGCCTGACCCCGGTCCTCGCGGCCCTGGTGCTGCTGCCCTGGATGTGGGCCCTTCCCCGCCTGCACGCCATGCCCCTGCAGCTTCACGCTTCGGGCGCATGCCTGCTGGTGCTCATGATGGGGTGGCCGTTGGCCGTGCCAGTCCTGGTGCTGGTCGGTCTGCTGGCTGGCCTGATTGCCCCCGCGCCCTGGCCCGACCTGCTCGAGCAGATCGTCTGGCTTGGTGTGGTGCCGGCCACCCTGGCGCTGGGCGTGGGCTGGGCCATCCGGCGCTGGTTGGGATTGCAGCTCTTTGTCTATGTGCTGGGACGCGCCTTTCTGGGCACGGCCGCCTGCCTGTTCGTGGCCTCGGTGCTGCAGCAGTGGAACGGTCACGACCTGCCCGGTGTTCCCGAGGGTTTGCAGCTGGTGGCACGCTGGCTCATGGCCTGGGGCGATGCCTTCATCACGGGCATGCTCACAGCGGTCTTCGTGGCGTTCCGGCCCCAATGGCTGGCCACCTGGTCCGACCGCTTGTACCTACGCCCGCCGGGCTGAGCCGGGGCGGCATCGGGCGGTGGCCCGACACGAACCGAATTTGATCGGGATCAGGGCGCAGGGCGCGTCGGCCGCGCAGACTTGGCGCATCGACTGCAATCACCCACGATGGAGCCCATGCCATGAAGCTGCTGACCGATCTTGTCTCGACCGACTATGGCCTGATGAGCCTGGTGGTGATCCTGATCACCCTGGGCATGGCGGTCTGGTTCAAGCGTTTCTTTGCCCGCAAGATCGAGGAATCGGCCCGCGCCGCCGCGGCCGCCGAATCGAAGTAAGTCAGGCCTTGGCCGCTTGTGTGGCGCCGTCGCGCCGGCGCACGGGGCCGACACGCGCCTCGATCGCCTGTTGAACCTCGCGGCGCAAGCCCAGTGCAAAGCCCCACTCGGCCACCACAAACAGCGGGCCGATGATCAGGCCCACGAGATCGTCCACAAACGCGGGTTTGCGGCCCTCGTAGTGGTGGCCAACGAACTGGATCACCCAGCCCACCACAAACAGGCCCACGCCCCAAGCCAGCCAGGCGCCCATGGGTTGCGCCGCAAGCACTTGTGCACCCGCCAGCATCGCCGCGATCAAGGCGCCCATCGCCAGGCCGTAGCGGATGTCCAGCACCAGGTAGAAGGCCACGGCCGCAAAGGCCGCCAGCCAGGCGGCGTTGAGTTCGACGCCGCCCACGGAAAACGCGGCGCGGGCCAGCAGCACGACCACCGCAAACATGATCATCGGCACCCCCACAAAATGGGTGTGGATGTTGCGGGGATCGCGGTGGTAGTCGCCGTACTGGGACAGGTGATCGATCAGGTTGCGCATGATTTCCTCGCGAGATGGGAAGGGTGGGAGGCCGTTCAGGGCCGGATTGTGGCGCCGACACCCCCCGCGCGCAACGAGTGGGCACTCCAATCGGCGTTTGCGAGAATCACCCCATGCAACTGAACTTCATCGCCAACACCCCCCGAGCCAGCGCATCGGGCCAGACCCTGCCTGTCATCGATCCCTCGGACGGACAGCCCTACGACAGCATCCCGCGCAGCAACGCAGCCGACATCGACACCGCCGTGCAGGCCGCGCGCACCTGTTTTGACACCGTCTGGCACAAGGTCAGCGCGGCCGAACGCGGCCGCCTGCTGATGCGCCTGTCGCAGAAGGTGGCCGAGCATGCCGACGAACTCGCGGCCATCGAGCAACGCGATTGCGGCAAGCCCACCAAACAGGCCCGCGCCGACGCGCTGGCCCTGGTGCGTTACTTCGAGTTCTACGCGGGCGCCTGCGACAAGTTTCATGGCGACACCCTTCCCTACCTGGACGGCTACAGCGTGCTCACCTGGCGCGAGCCGCACGGCGTCACCGGCCACGTCGTGCCCTGGAACTACCCCATGCAGATCTTCGGCCGCAGTGTGGGCGGCGCCCTGGCGGCGGGCAACGCCTGTGTGGTCAAGCCGTCCGAGGACGCCTGCCTGTCGCTGCTGCGGGTGGCGCAACTGGCGGCCGACGTGGGCCTGCCGCCGGGCGCCCTCAACATCGTCACCGGCCTCGGTGCGGAGGCCGGCGCG
>CAYNWR010000305.1:0-3914 GCA_964400915.1 uncultured Burkholderiaceae bacterium | reverse complement strand
GGCGACGAACTTCGACGGCGTCGCGACGCAGGACCCGAGCCGCGGCTTGCCTTTGACCAGCGGCAGCTTCTTCGGGTCGAGCTTGGCGAGCGCCTTCAGGCTCGCAGGAGCGAGCGCGGCGCCGTCGATGTCCTTCACTTTGCGCGACAGGTCGCGCAGCTTGCCGTCGGCATCGATGAGGCCGGGCTTTTCCTTGCCGGGATTGCCATAACGAACGAGTTTCATGCGGAAGTCCTCTTCTTGGGGTTGCTGATGAAAAAACTGGTTGAAATCGACCAGTAGCGAGCGTCAGATATGCGTTGTTTGCTATCTTTTTATACCAACTAGATGGTCATGCCACCATCGACCGCAAACAACTGCCCTGTGGCAAACGCCGATTCGTCACTGGCCAAGTAAACCACGATCGGCGCGATTTCGTGCGCCTGCGCCAGACGCCCCATGGGCTGGCGGGCCACAAAGTTCTTGCGGGCCTGCACCGGGTCCTCATAGGCGTTGATGCGATCGGCCAGCGACGGGGTGTCGACCGTGCCTGGCGCAATGGCATTGCAGCGGATGCCCCTGGCAACGTAATCGGCCGCCACGGATTTGGTCAGACCGACCACGGCCGCCTTGCTGGCGCCATAGATGAAGCGGTTGGGAATGCCCATCGTGCTGCCGCACACGCTGGCCATGTTGATGATGCTGCCCTGCCCCGCCGCGAGCATGCCGGGCAACACCGCCTGGATCATCCAGAACTGAGCCCGTGCATTGAGCGCGAAGGCAAAGTCCCACTGCTCGTCCGTGGCTTCGAGGATGGTGCCGTTGTGCACGAAACCCGCGCAGTTGAACAACACGTCCAACGTCCCTGCCTGCGCAACCGCAGCCTGGATGGCGTTCTTGTCGAGCACGTCCAGCACCTGGGTGCGCACACCGGCGACACCCGCATAGGCCTGCAGCAGCTGGCCGTTGACGTCGGTGGCCAACACCTGCGCGCCCTCGGCCGCCATCGCCAAGGCACAGGCCTTGCCGATGCCTTGTCCGGCGGCGGTGATCAAGGCTCGTTTGCCTTTGAGACGGGTTCCAGTCATGCGCAAATCTCCAGTGGTGAAAAAACTTGTCTCGCCGCGATGGCCGCCCAGTCCCAGTCGATGCCGGTCCCGGGGGATTGGGGCGCCACGGCATGTCCGCCTTCGATGCGGATGCGGCTGGTGGTGATGTCATCCAATTGCGGGATGTACTCCACCCATGCGGCATTGGGCACGGCGGCGCAAAGGCTCACGTGCAGCTCCATCAGGAAGTGCGGACACACCGGCACACCAAAGGCTTCGGCCAGGTGGGCCACCTTGATCCAGGGTGTGATGCCACCGATGCGGGCGACGTCCGGCTGCACGATCGAGCAGGCGCCCCGTTCGAGGTATTCGCGAAACTGCGCAAGGTGATACAGCGACTCGCCCACGGCAATGGGTGTGTCGGTGCGCGCGCGCAATTGGGCGTGCCCCTGCACATCCTCGGCCGGCATCGGCTCTTCGATCCAGGCCAGGCCCAAGGGGGCAAAAGCGCCTGCCCGGCGCACGGCTTCGGGCCTGGAGAAGCCCTGATTGGCGTCGGTCATGATGTCGAAACCCGGCCCGAGCGCATTGCGCACGGCGGACAGTCGGGCAAGGTCCTCGCTGACGTGCGGGCGGCCAATCTTGATCTTGGCGCCGCGAAAGCCCTGGGCCTGGGCCGCCTGGGTCTGCGCCACCAGCTCGCTGGCGGACAGATGAAGCCACCCGCCTTCAGTGGTGTAGACCGGAACCCGCTCCTGCGCGCCCCCCAGAAGGCGCCACAGCGGGAGGTTTTGCGACCGAGCACGCCAGTCCCACAACGCGATGTCCACGCAGGCCAGGGCCAGGCTGGTGATCGCCCCCACGGCGGTCGCGTGGGTGTGAAAGAACAGGTCTTTCCAGATGGCTTCGTTGTCCATGGGAGCGCGCCCCAACAGGCGCGGCGCCAGATGGTCCCGCAACAAGGCGACCACCGATGAGCCGCCGGTGCCAATGGTGTAGGCGTATCCGGTGGCTGCCAGGCCATCGCTGCAATGCAGGGTCAACAGCACCGTCTCCTGCGTGACGAAAGACTGGATGGCGTCGGTGCGAACCACCTTGGGCGGCAGGTTCACCTGCCGAATGGTCACGCGCTCGATCACCACCGCACGTGCGTCTGCGCCGGCCGCATGTGCGACAGCGACCTCTGCCGATTCAGTGGGGCTCAAGGGTTTCCTCGGATGAATGTGCGCCGCCAAGCCGTTGACGATGCGCGGGAGCAAGGCGATCATTGTCGAATTGGTCTGACCACTTGTCCAATTCTCGTTTATCCGGATACCCAACTCCCATGCCCTTGCAGGCGGTTGAACCGCAGCGCCTCTATCGCCAGATTGCCGAACAGATCCGCCAGCTTGTTGCAGCGGGCGAGTTTGCCGTCGGCTCGCGGCTGCCCGCCGAGCGGGATCTGGCGCGCCAATTGGGCGTGAGCCGGCCGTCCGCGCGCGAAGCACTGATCGCCCTGGAGGTGGAAGGCTGGGTGGAGGTGCGCAGCGGCTCGGGTGTCTACGTTCTGGACGCCAGCAAGCGGGCGCATGCCCACAGCAACGGCGCTGCGCATGGCGTCGGGCATGGCACTCAGCCGCTTGCTGCAGCCCATGCCCGGCATGAGCCCGTCGAGGAGTGGGGGCCCCTGGAGCTGATCCGCGCTCGACGCGTGCTGGAAGGCGAGATTGCCGCCATCGCCGCGGGCCAGGCCACACGGCGCGACCTGCAGGCTCTGGAGACGGCCCTGCAGATGATGCGCACCGACGCCGAAGCCGGCGTGTTGCCCACCGAAGGCGATCGTGCGTTTCACAGCGCGGTTGCGGCCGCTTGCGGCAACAGCGTGCTGCTGGACACGGTCCAGCGCTTTTGGGATTCGCGCCGCAGCCCGATTTTCGAACGCCTGGGCGGCCACTTTGAGACCGTCCGCTCGTGGCGCACGGCCATTGCCGAGCACGAAAGCATCGTCGACGCGTTTCGGGCCCGCGATCCGCAGGCTGCGCGTGTGGCGATGCACACGCATCTGGACAAATCACATGCGCGCTTCTCGGCCAGTTGGCGCCGCGCCAACCGCGCGCCGGCCGCTCATCGAACCCCAACCCAACCTCAACCCTGATCGCTTGCGATCGTTTTCAACCAAAGGAGACTGCCATGACCACCAAACGATTTGCCTTCAAGGCCACGCTGGCCGCTGCCGCCCTTGCAGCGACAGCGCTGTTGCCGCAACTTGCCCAGGCGCAGACCAAATTGAAATGGGCCCACGTGTACGAGACCAGCGAGCCCTACCACACCGAATCGGTCTGGGCCGCCGAAGAGATCAAGAAGCGCACCAACGGCAAGTTCGAGATCCAGGTGTTTCCCGCGAGTTCGCTGGGCAAGGAAACCGACATCAACCAGGGCATGACGCTGGGCACCGTGGACATGATCATCAGCGGCCCGAGCTTTGCCGCGCGCAGCTACCCGCGCCTGGGCATTGCGTACTACCCCTTCATCTTCCGCGATGGCGAGCACCTGCTGGCCTACAGCAAGAGCGCCGTCTTCAAGGAGATGATCGACGAGTTTCGCGCCAAGACCGGCATTCAGATCCTGGCCTACACCTATTACGGCGCCCGTCACACCACCAGTCAGACGGCCTTCACCAACTGCGCGGGCATGAAGGGCCTGAAGATCCGCGTGCCAGACGTGCCCACCTACACGGCCACGCCGCGGGCCTGCGGCGCCAATCCCACGCCGATTGCCTTTGCCGAGGTGTACCTGGCCCTGCAGAACAAGACCGTGGACGCCCAGGAAAACCCGCTGACCACCATCGAGGCCAAGAAGTTCTATGAGGTGCAGAAGCACATCATGCTGACCGGCCACATCGTCGAC
>CAYNWR010000304.1:0-3936 GCA_964400915.1 uncultured Burkholderiaceae bacterium | reverse complement strand
AGATGGAGGAGCTGGGCAGTGGTTTCTACCTGGCCATGCACGACCTGGAAATCCGCGGCGCGGGCGAGGTGCTGGGCGAAAAACAAAGCGGCAACATGCTCGAGGTGGGGTTTCAGCTCTACAACGAGATGCTGGCCGAAGCCGTGCGCTGCCTCAAATCCGGCCGCGAGCCCGACCTGCTCAGCCCCATGGCCGCCGTGACCGACATCAACCTGCACGCCCCCGCCTTGCTGCCCGACGACTACTGCGGCGACGTGCACCTGCGCCTGAGCCTGTACAAGAAGCTGGCCACCGCCCGCAGCAGCGAAGACATCGACCGCCTGACCGAGGAGATCGTGGACCGCTTTGGCAAGCTGCCCGCGCAGGCCGCCAACCTGATTGACGTGCACCGCCTGCGTGTGCAGGCCGGCCCCTACGGTGTGGCCAAGGTGGACGCTGCGCCCACGGTGATCCACATCAACTTCAAGCCCAACCCACCCGTGGAGCCCATGCGCATCATCGAGATGATCCAGCGCAACCGCCACATCAAGCTGGTGGGCAACGAACGCCTGCGCATCGAACGCGCCCTGCCCGAGCCGCGCGATCGGGTGCAGATGGTGCGGGATGTGTTGCGGGCGCTGGGACAGCCGGTGCAGACCGCAGCCAACGCATCCGGTTGAGGGCTTCGCCCGTAAGCGCGGGTGAGGCTGGCTGAACATCGGCAACGTGGTGTTGTCTTGAGGAGATGACCATGGCAGAAGCGATCGCGTCAAGACCCGCAACACGTGGGCCCACCGCACCGGCCGGCCGCTTGCGCGGATTTCAGTCCGGCGCGCGCGAGATGGACGACACCCCCGTGCGCATCGAAGGCCAGTTGCCCGACTGGCTGCGCGGCGGCTTGTTGCTCAACGGCCCGGCCTTGTGGGATCTGCCGGGGGGCGGCTACGCGCATTGGTTCGACGGGCACGCCATGCTGCACCGCGTGAGCCTGGGCGGCGCGGGCGCGCGTTACCGCAGCCGCATGCTGCAAACGCAAGACCTGCGCGCCAGCATCGAATTGGGCAGCCCCGCACTGGGTGGGTTCGGCACGCCCGGCCCCGAAGGGTTTGTGGCGCGCATGCGCCATTTCGGCAAACCGAAGATGACCGACAACGGTGCGGTGGTGATGTCGCGCATCGGCAGCGATTGGGTGGCCCAGACGGAAACCCCGTTGATGACGCAGTTCGACCCCGTCACGCTGGCCACCATCGGGCCGGTGGCGTTCACCGACACCGAGAAGATTCATCTGATGTCGGCCCACGGCATCACGCTGCCCTCGGGCGTGTACTGGAACGTCGGCATCGAGCTCGGGCCCAAGTGCCTGTACAAGGTGTTTTGCATCGCACCGGGCAGCCGGCGCCGCGACGTGGTGGCCCGCATCCCCGTGGCCAAGCCGGGCTACCTGCACGCGTTTGCGATGACGCCCACCCACGCCATCGTCTGGGAGCCCGCGCTGCGCGCGCAGCCCTTGTCCTTCATCTTCACGGGCCGCGCGTACAAGGATCACTTTCGCTGGGAGCCGCAAGGCGCCTCGCGCATCCATGCGGTGAAGCTCTCAAGCGGTGTGGTGCAGACCTGGGACGTGCCGCCGATGATGTGTTTTCATGCGGCGCAGGCGTTCGACACCGCTGATGGGATCACGCTGGACCTGTGCCAGCCCGAATCGCCTGCCATCTTCGACGCCTTGATGCTCGAGCCGCTGCGCGCCGGCCGCCGGGTGGACATCCCGCATCGGATGCTGAGGTACGCGCTGCAACACGGCGCAACCCATGCCACACCCCAGACGCTGGCCGAAGGGGTCGAGCTGCCGATGGTGCATCCCGCGGCCTGGACGCAGAGATCAGCACAATTTGCGGCCGCAGCGAGCTTCGATCCTGAAGGTGTTGCTCCCTTTTTTGATAACACCGCCAAGATCGACCTGACCACTGGCGCGGTGCTGGCCCGCTGGCGGCGCCAGCCGGCCGCCGTGCAGCTGGAGCCCCTGTTTGTCGGCCGGCCCGGCGCGCAGTCCGACGACGACGGTGTGTTGTTGGTGCCCACGCTGGCCGACGAGGACAGCGGCACGGTGGTGGCGGTGCTCGACCCCGCCACCTTTGAGGCGCTGGCGCTGCTGCACCTGCCACAGGTGGTGCCCTTCGGTTTTCATGCGGCCTGGCATCCGGACTGAGCGAGGCTTTGTGCCTTGACGCGCTGGCCGTAAGCTTGCGGCACGATGCCGCCCCTGGACAAGCCGTCAGCCCCGCCACCGCCGCCCCCCACCGGGCGCCTGGTGTTCCTCGACTGGGTGCGCATCCTCGCCTTTGGCTGGCTGGTGCTCTACCACACGGGCATGCTGTACGTGAGCTGGCCGTTTCACGTCAAGAGCGTGCACGCCGGTCCGGGCCTGGAGCCCTGGATGATGCTCAGCTCGCCCTGGCGCATGTCGATCCTGTTTCTGGTGTCCGGCGTGGCCACGGCCTTCATGCTGCATGGGCACACGGGCCAGACGCCGCGCGCCACTGGCGCGTGGCTGAGGGGCCGCGCGCGCAGGCTGCTGCTGCCCTTGTTGCTGGGCATCCTGGTCATCGTGCCGCCGCAGTCGTATGTGGAGGTGATCCACAAGCACGGGTATTCGGGCAGCTATTTCGACTTTCTGCGCCTGTATCTGGGCTTTCATGGCGGCTTCTGCGAAGCGCCGGGCCGGTGCCTGATCCTGCCCACCTGGAACCACCTGTGGTTTCTGCCCTATCTGATGGGCTACACGGTGTTGCTGTGGTGCTTCGTTCGCTTGCGTCCACAGGCCCTGGCCAAGGCCGGTGCGTGGACAACACGCCACCTGCACGCCGGGTGGTTGTTGGCCCTGCCCATCCTGGCCCTGCTGGTGGTGCGCCTTGGCTTGCGCGCGCGCTTTCCATCAACCCACGCGCTGGTGGACGACTGGTTCAACCACGCGCAGTACGGGCTGATGTTTGCAGCGGGCGCGGTCCTGGCCCATGCACCCGCCGTTTGGCAGCGCCTGGACGCGCAGCGCTGGGTGGCCCTGGCCCTGGCCGCCTGCGGATGGCTCGTGATCACGCGCACCCTGCCCCTGCCGGCTGAGTGGGCCCAGGTGCCCTTGGCCGGCATCGTGTGGCCGCTGCGCGCACACGCGTCGGCCTTGGCCGCCAGCACCATGCAGGTGGCCGCCATCGTGGCAGCGCTGGGTTTTGCGCATCGGCACCTGAACCACGACGGGCCCCTGCGGCGCTGGCTGACGCAAGCCGTCTTTCCGCTGTACCTGGTGCATCAGACCGTGATCATACTGGCCCACCAGGCGCTGGCACCCCACGGTCTCGCGCCGATGGCCGAGGGTCTGCTGATCGTCGCCCTGGCCTTTGCGTTCGGGCTGTTGTTGGTGGTGATGTTGGGACGCGTGGCAAGCCTGCGGGAGTGGATCGGCCTGGCACCGGCGGCGGCCCCACGGGCGGATGCAAGAATCGGCACATGACAACTGCCCCATCTTCCGCATCCCCCATCGGCACAACCGGCGCCGCATCCGCTTGTCCCGCCACCGCATCCGCCTACCCGTTTGCGCCGGGCCTCACCGTTCGGGGTTTTGTGCCTCCCCTGCGCCTGGCCGGCTTTCGCCTGATCGCCTTCGACATGGATTCGACGCTGATCAACATCGAGTGCGTGGACGAGATCGCCGACGCCGCCGGCCGCAAGGCCGAAGTGGCGGCCATCACCGAAGCGGCCATGCGCGGTGAGATCACCGACTACAAGGACAGCCTGCGCCGGCGCGTGGCGCTGCTGAAGGGTGTCACGCTCGACCACCTGGAACAGGTCTACACCCAGCGCCTGCAGCTCAACCCCGGCGCGGCTGAACTGGTGGCGGCGTGCAAGGCCGCAGGCCTGAAGGTGCTGCTGGTGTCGGGCGGATTTACCTTCTTCACCGAGCGC
>CAYNWR010000303.1:0-3962 GCA_964400915.1 uncultured Burkholderiaceae bacterium | reverse complement strand
GGCGCCAATGCGAGCCAGGGCCTCGTCGACCAGGATGCGCACGCCGTGCGGACGACTGGGCAGCACCAGCGGCAGGCGCGCCATCTGTGCTGCGGCGACCGCACCATCACCCACCTGCGCCGGATCGCTGGACGAGCCGATCAAAAACAGCTCGTCGCACAGGATGGGGTCGGCATCGGCGATGTTGGAGCGGATGGCGGGCGAGTCATACAGCACGGCGATGTCCAGGCGGCCCGAAATGAGCCAATCAAGAACATGCCCGCTGTACCCCTCCATCACCTTGAGCGAGACATTGGGATAGGCCGCGCGAAAATCCTGGACCAACTCAACGGCCAGCACGGTGGCCAGTGAGGACGGCATGCCGATCGTCACATGCCCCACGGGCGACGCCCCGATGGCCTGCACCGCGCGTGTTGCACTGGCGGCCGTGTCCAGGATGCCCCGCGCGTACTGTTCCAGCACTTTCCCCGCTTCGCTGAGCACCACGCCACGGCCCGTGCGGTAGAAAAGTTCGGCGCCCAGCTCTTCTTCCAGCAACTTGATCTTGCGACTCAGGATCGGTTGGGTGGTGGCCAGGCGGATGGCTGCGCGCGAGAAGGTCCCCGTCTCGGCGATGGTCAGCAGGGCTCTTAACTGATCAAGCTCCATGAATCATGTGGACCGGTGTTGTGCGGCGGGGCGCCGAAATTCATTATGCGGGATTCGAAGTTCTGGTATGTCGAATCCACGGCTGTGCCGCCAGGCGGCTGCCACTAGCATGTATCGATTCAAGAAACTCGTGGGCACCAGGATGTCCGCGACGCAGCGCCACTGCCTGCCGCTGCGAACCACAGGAGACACAAATGATTCGCCACATTGGATGGGTGCTGGTGTTGCTGCTGTCGATGTCCACCGCGTGGGCCCAGACGTTTCCCACGAAGCAGATCACCATCATCGTGGGCGTGGCCCCTGGGGGAACCCTGGATGCCCTGGCCCGGCTGATGGCCCAGGGCATGGCGCCCATCCTCAAGCAGCCGGTGGTCGTCGAGAACGTCACGGGCGCGGGCGGGTTGGTGGGTTTTCAGCGCTTGTCCAAGGCCGATCCCGACGGGCACACCCTCAACTTCAGCAACATGTCGCTGCTGATCATTCCGCACCTGCACCCCAGGGGCGGTTTCGATCCCCTGACGGATCTGGCGCCGGTCGCGTCGGTGGCAACGGTGCCGATGGTCCTGGCGGTCAGCAACAAGAGTGGCATCCAGGATCTTTCCGGCCTGATGGAATTCATGCGGCGCTCGCCGGGCAAGGTGAACCTGGGGTCGGGCGGGCCTGGCACGACGGCGCACCTGTCCGAGGCCTTGTTCCTGAACCTGGCCAAGGCCGAGGGCACCTTGGTGCAGTACCGCGGAACGGGCCCCGCACTCGTTGACCTGATCTCGGGCGTGATCGACGGCATCATCGACCAGACGGTGACGCTGATGCCCCTGCATGCCGACAAACGCGCGCGGGCCATCGCCGTGTCGACCGCCCAGCGCATTCCACAGATGCCCGATGTGCCGACCTTTGCGGAGGGCGGCCTGCCGCAATTCGATCTGCGCATCTGGAACGGCCTCGTGGCGCCCAAGGGCACCCCCAAGCCCGTCCTGGATCGGCTTGCGGCAGCCGTTGCGCAAGTGATGGACAGCCCCGAGTACCGTGACCGCGTCGAAAAGCAGTTTGCCTCGCAGATCCCGCAGGCGGCCGATCGCGGCCCGGAAGCGTTTCGGCGAATGATCGAGCAGGACGCGGCCCGCATCGCTGCCTTGGTCAAGGCCATCGATCTGAAACCCGCCAATTGAAGGACAGATTCCAATGACAACATCCCCACTTGGATTCATCGGCCTGGGCAACATGGGTGGCCCCATGGCCAAGCGCCTCATCGACGCCGGCCACCAGTTGGTCGTATGCGATCGAAACGAAGAGGCCGTGCAGCGGATCGTGGCGCTGGGCGCTCAGCGGGCCGCCGATCCTGCCCAGGTTGCCGACGCCTGCGAGGTCGTGTTCCTGAGCCTGCCCACACCCGAAATCGTCGAACTGGTGGCCTTGGGCGAACGTGGTGTCCACCTCGGAAAGAAAGTCAAGCTGCTGGTGGACACATCGACGATCGGACCGCGTGTGGCCGCAGCGGTGGCTGCGCGCTTGTCGCGTCCCGATCTGATGTATGTCGATTCGCCCGTCAGCGGCGGGGTCCCCGGTGCCGTCAAGGGCACCCTGGCCGTCATGGTGGCATGCCCGCGGGCGACCTTTGATGCGCTGGAGCCTCTGCTCGTCAACTTCGGCAAGCCTTTCTATCTGGGCGCAAAAGCCGGTCAGGCGCAGACCATGAAGCTGGCCAACAACGTGATGTCCGCCGCTGCCGTGGCGATCACCTCCGAGGCGGTGGTGATGGGTGTCAAGGCCGGTCTGGACCCGCGCGTGATGATCGATGTGATCAATGCCGGGTCTGGCCGCAACACGGCTTCCAGCGACAAGTTCCCGCGCTGCGTCCTGCCGCGCACCTTCGATGTCGGTTTTGCGGCTGCCCTTGCATACAAGGACGTTCGCCTGTGCGTCGATGAAGCCGAACACCTCGGCTCGCCGATGATCGTGGGCTCTGCCGTGCGCGAAATGCTCGCCATCACCAAGGCCATGTTTGGTCCGCAAGCCGACTTTGTCGACGTGGTCCGGGTCTGTGAATCCTGGGCGGGTGTCGAAGTCCGTTCCACCTGATCCCCGATGGCGATGCGTATGGGCATTGCACGCGCGCTGGGTCAATTTGCGGCAACCTGGCCAGGCGAGGAATTGCCAGCCATCGCGCTTGAGCGGGCCAAGATGAGCCTGTCCAGCACCCTGGCCAGTGCGGCGATCGGGTGCCGGATCGACTCGGTGCGGGCCGTTCGCCTTGCGGAACTCGACGCCTGCGGATCGCTGCTCTCGCAGGCCCCGGGACTTGCCGAACTCTGGTTTCTCGGTCAGCACCTGCCGGTCGAACGGGCGGCCCGCATCAATGCCATGGCCAGCGACGCCGCTGCGTCCGACGACAGCGACCTGCGCAGCATTGCGCACATCGGCACCATCGTGTCGTCCGTCGGTCTGGCGGTGGGCAGCGTGCGTGGGTGCTCGGGCAGCGACATCCTGTCCGCCATGGTGGTCGGTTACGAAGTGGCCGGGCGCGTCGACGAGGCCCTGACGCCCGGTCGCATGCAGCGCGGTTTTCATGGCTCGGTGTCCACGGTATTCGGCTCGACTGTGGCGTGCGGGCGTCTGATGCAACTGGATGCCGAACACATGGCTCATGCCCTGGCCCTTGCCGCATCGTCGGCCTGTGGCATGGCCATCGCGGCCGACACGAGTTGCGCCCGTGAATACCACGCAGGTCTGGCGGCGCAGTTGGGCATCCAGGCGGCGCAGGCGGCGCGCCACGGGTTTCGCGCCGAACTGGATGTGATGGAGGCCCCGCGCGGCTTTTTCGATGCCTTCAACGGGCAGGACCTTGGCGCTATCACCCAAGGCCTGGGCGATTCCTGGGACATCGTGACCGACATGGCCATCAAGTTGATGCCCGGCGCGCATCCGTTTCACGCATTGGCCGAGGCCGCTGCGCAGGCGCGTGCCCACCACGGTGTGATGCCGGACGAAGTGCAGCGCGTCGTGATTTCGGCGCCTCAACTGGCCACCTGGGCCGCGCAGGCGGTGGCGCCCACCGATCTGGTCGGTGCCGCCCACAGCGTGCCGTACTTTGTTGCGGTGGCTCTGGTGGATGGTCAGGTCGGCTGGGATCTGTTCGAGCCGCACAAGATGCAGGATCCGCGCATTCTCCAGTTGCTGCAGCGGGTCGTGTTTGATCCCGATCCACCGCCCCATCCGGACCGCTTCGGCCATCGGCATGGCGGCACCTTGCACTTTGAGATGCGCGATGGCACGCGCCGCAGCGTCACCTGCAAGGCGCCGCGCGGCAGCGGTGC
>CAYNWR010000302.1:0-3967 GCA_964400915.1 uncultured Burkholderiaceae bacterium | reverse complement strand
GGTGCGAAGGCAACCGTGCGCCGAGGTGCGAAGGCAACCGGGCGAAGCGGCGCCAGGGCAACCGGCCGTTGGGGGCATTCGGGCTCAGGCCGGCCACATCTGTGCATGTCCTAACATCGGTCCATGGATGTTCCGATCTCTCCGGCCCTCTCGGGCGGCCCGGCCGTGGTGGAGCCACCGGCTGGATTTCGTGCCCACCGCATGGGTGGTGCGTTCATCGAACATGTCGGGCCGCTGTACGTCAGCACCGAGGGTGGTGCGTTCCGCCTGGGCTTTCGGGTGCTGGCGCAGCACACCAACCCTTTGGGCATCTGCCACGGCGGCATGATGGCCACCTTTGCCGACATGCTGCTGCCGATGGCCGTGCTTTACCGGTGGGAGGGTGAACGGCGCTTTCTGCCCACCATCGCCCTGCAGGTGGACTACCTCGGGCCGTCGCGCCTGGGTGCCTGGATTGAAGGACGCGGCGAACTGCTGCGACGCACGCGCAACATGGTCTTCGCGCAGGGGCTGGTGACGGCCGACGGTGAGCCCGTTCTGCGTGTGTCGGGCACCTTCAAGATCGGCGAAGCGATTGCCGCCAACCTGCGGCCATGAGTCAAAATTGATAGCTAACTGAGTTGATCTGACGCTCGCTACGGCCCGATTTGTTTCAGATCCTGCTCCGCAACGGCTTTAAGGTTCTGCAGACCGCGCTCGAAGTCGGGCGCCAGCATGCGCTGCATGGCACCTGTGGCCACCATGAGCTTGGTCATGGTGTTGGCGGGGCCCGACATCACCCACGTCACCTGCGTGCCGTTTTCGTGCGGCACCAGGGTGAACTCAGCGCGGTTGTGTGCTTCGAAGGGCGCCAGAAAATCCAGCTGAATGCCCACCCGAACCGGCGGCGCCGATTCGACGATCTCCATGCGCCCCTTGCCGACCGCCTTGTTGCCTTCCCATTCGTACACACTGCCCAGCCCCGATGCGGGCCCGCTGCGTGTGCGTTTGAGCGCGGGGTCCTTCCCCTCCCAGGGCGACCAGCCCTGCCAGGCCTCAAAGTTGTCGATCAGCGCAAACACGCGCGGCGGGCTGGCGTTGATGCGGATCGAGCGCTCGAAGCGAAACGTGCCCGGACGCGTGCTGATCCAGATGCCCAGGGCCCCAAGCAGGATGAGCACGATGATGACGATGGCGGCCATGCGCAAACTCCGGTTGTTTCAGTTGGCCAGCGGAATGCTCACGCCGGCCGGCAGGGCGACGGCGGTCACGCTGTTCTGGGGCGAACCGTCGATGAGCCGGTCCGAATACGTGAGGTAGACCAGGGTGTTGCGTTTGGCATCCACCATGCGCACCACGCGCAGGCGCTTGAACACCAGCGAGATGCGCTCGTTGAACATCTCCTCCTGCTGGCGCAGGGGCTTGCCGGGCTCAAAGGTCACCGCGCCCGTTTGCCGGCAGGCGATGGACGCCTCGGCCTTGTCCTCGGCCAGGCCGAGCGCGCCCTTGATGCCACCGGTCTTGGCGCGTGAGACATAACAGGTGACCCCCTTGACCTTGGGATCGTCGTAGGCCTCCACCACCACCTTGTGGTCGGGCCCCAGCCACTGGAAGGCGGTATCCACCGCGCCAACCTGTTCGCTGTCGGCGCGGCCGCAGGCGGCCAGGGCCAGCACGGCCACGGCCATTGCATGAAACATGGGTCTGTTGTTCATGGGCCTATTTTGCGCCCAGCGCGCTGCGCCCCGGCGCCTCGGTGCGCACACGAATCGCGACCTGCTGTTACGCTTGCCGCATGAACGCGCCAAGCCTTGCCGACGCAGCCCGCATGGCCCGGGTGCGGCTGGCCGATGTGGCCCCGACGCCCTGGCGCAATGGTGGGGGTGTTGCGCGCGATCTGCTGCTGTGGCCCACGCCGGCCGACGTGCAGGTGCGCATCAACGTGGCCGACATCGAGCGCAGCGGTCCGTTCTCGGATTTCTCAGGCTGGCGTCGCCTGTTTGCGCTGGTCGATGGCGATCCCGTGGAGCTGACGGTGGATGGCACGGTGCATCGGGTGGCTCCTGGCGGCCCGCCGTGCCTGTTCGACGGGGGTGCGACCACCTCGTGCCGCCTGCCCGGCGGACCGGCGCGGGCGCTCAACCTGGTGGTGCGCCAGACACCCACTGCGATTGCGCGGGGCGCCAGCCTGACGGTGGTGGGTGGCGGGGCCGGGCCGGCAAGCGGCGGGCAGGGTGCCCTGGTGGCCTCGATTTGCGACGCTACCGAATTGGTAGCAATGTACAGCCATTCCACGCTCGCTACCGGTCAGTTTGATGCCGAAATGACGGACATCGGCCCGCTGGAACTGGTGGCCCGTGTGGTGGCCCCAGGCACGCCGGTGTGCCTGCGTGGGGGTGCGGCAAGCCCTGCGCAGCAGGCAGCGGCGGGTGGCGCGGCCTGGCTGATGCGTGTTCCACTGCATTGAAGAACGAATGGGGCAAACACGAATGAGGGAAACGTCTTGACGATCGACTGGGAACATTTTTCGCCGTGGACGGCGCTGGCCGGTGGTGTGCTGATCGGCCTGGCGGCGGTGGCCTTGATGGCCGGGCACGGCCGGGTGCTGGGAGTCTCGGGCATTCTGGCGGGCGCGATCAATGGCCCAGATCGTGGCGACGGCGGCGAGCGTGGCTGGCGTCTGGCGCTGCTGGCGGGCCTGCTGGTGTCGCCGTGGGTGGCGGCCGCGCTGGGCCTGGGCACCTGGGTGGCCGCGCCGCGCTTTGACACGCCGCTGGCCTTGCTGGTGCTGGGCGGGCTGCTGGTGGGTTGGGGCACCCGGCGTGGCGGTGGTTGCACCAGCGGCCACGGTGTCTGTGGTCTGTCGCGCCTTTCCGTGCGGTCGCTGGCGGCAACCCTGTGTTTCATGGCGGCTGGGGTGGCCACGGTGGCCGTCGTGCGGCACGTGCTGGCGTAGAGGAGGGGCATCCAGTGGCAATCCATGCAGCACAGGCGCCTGGGGTGGCTAAGGCGCGCGCGGCGGATTTCGTCGTGGGTTTGGTGTTCGGTCTGGGCCTGTTGGTGTCGGGCATGACCGATCCGGGCAAGGTCAAGGGTTTTCTGGATGTGTTCGGGCGCTGGGACCCGTCGCTGGCCTTGGTGATGGGCGGGGCCGTGGGTGTGGGCCTGCTGGGTTTCGCCTGGGTGAACCGGCGTGGCCGCACCTGGCTGGGCGGCAGCCCCCTGGTGCGCCGCGCCGAAGTGGCCATTGATGCGCGCTTGCTGGTGGGCAGTGCGCTTTTTGGGGTGGGTTGGGGGCTGGCGGGCTTTTGTCCGGGGCCGGCCGTGGTGGCACTGGGCACCGGCGCCTGGCAGGCCCTGGTGTTTTGCGCGGCGATGGTTGCGGGCATGGCCCTGCACGACCACAGCGCCACGCTGCCGGCTGCGCCGCCGTCTTCGGGAGCCATGCCATGACCGCTGCTGCCGCATTGCCAGACGCCGGGCAGGTCTGGCGCGAGGACGCGCGCCTGATGGCACTCATCGGTGTGGCCCATGGGGTGAGCCACTTCAGCCAGCTTCTGCTGCCGCCCCTGTTTCCCTTCCTGCGCGAGAGCTTCGACGCCAGTTACACCGAACTGGGTTTTCTGATGACGGTGTTTTTTGTGGTCTCGTGTGCGGTGCAGACGGCGTCGGGGTTCCTGGTGGATCGGCACGGTCCGCGTCCCATCTTGTTCTGGGGCCTGGGCCTGATTGCGCTGGCAGCCCTGGGCGCGGCACTGGCACCCAGCTACCCCGTGCTGCTGCTGTGTGTGGTGGTGGCCGGTGTCGGCAATGGTGTGTTCCACCCCGTGGACTACACCCTGATCAACAAGCGTGTGAGCCCCGCGCGCCTGGGTCATGCCTACAGCGTGCACGGCATCTCGGGCAGCCTGGGTTGGGCGCTGGCGCCGGCTCTCATGGTGCCCATTGCCCTGGCCAGCTCATGGCGCTGGTCCCTGGCGGCCGCAGC